>NZ_JANQCJ010000020.1:0-27287 GCF_024723355.1 Micrococcus sp. HG099
GCGGGGGCGGGCCCCCCCCCCCCCCCCCCCCGCCCGGGCGGGGCCCCCCCCCGCCGTGACCGCCGGCACCGGCGCCGAGCCGGCCGCGCCGTCGTCGTCCGTGGTGCGCGAGCACACCGCCGCCGTGCCCCCGATGCCGGAGATCACCCTGCGCCGAGGCCCGCTGGCCGGGATGTACGCCGGCAACGTGCGCGCCGTGATGGAGCGCGCGTTCCTCACGCTGAAGTCCAACAACTGGGTGGTGTTCGCCTCCGGGTTCTTCGAGCCGGTGCTCTACCTCGCCTCGATGGGGATCGGTCTGGGCGCGCTGGTCGGGGACGTCGCGGGTCCGGACGGCACGCCGATCCCGTACGGCATGTTCATCGCCCCGGCGCTGCTGGCGGTCTCGGCCATGAACGGGGCCATCTACGACTCCACGTGGAACGTGTTCTTCAAGCTGCGCCACGCCAAGACGTACCAGACCATGCTCTCCACGAAGCTCGGCCCGCTGGACGTGGCCCTCGGGGAGATCGCCATGGCGCTGCTGCGCGGGCTGATCTACGCGGTGGGCTTCCTCATCGTGATGACGGTCGGGGGACTGGTCACCTCGTGGACGGCGGTGCTCATGGTCCCGGGCGCGCTGCTCGTGGCCCTGGGCTTCGCGTCCCTGGGCATGGCGGTGACGAGCTACCTCAAGACGTTCCAGCACATGGACTGGATCCAGATCGTGCTGATGCCGATGTTCCTGTTCTCCGCCACGTTCTTCCCGCTGAGCGTCTACCCGCAGGCCATCCAGTGGGTCATCCAGGTGTTCCCGCTGTGGCACGCCGTGGAGCTGATGCGCGCGCTCGCGGTGGGCGTGGTGACGTGGGGGACCGCCGGCCACATCCTGTACTTCGTGGCGATGTCCGCCGTCGGGATCTGGTTCACCTCGCGCCGGCTCGGCGCGCTGTTCCTGCGCTGACTCAGGCGGCGCACGCCGCGCGGCGGCGCCGGATCACATCCGCGAGGGCGACGGCGGCGGTCACCGCCCAGCAGATCGCCACCATGCCCATGGCGGCGGAGGCGGCGTGCGCGTACTCGGGGGCCGACGGCGTCCCGGCGGCCCGGTCCGCGGCCCCGGCGAGGGCGGCGAAGAACGCGCCCGTCACCACGGACAGGCCCAGGGCCGTGCCCATGCGCTGCGCGGTCTGTGCGACGCCGCCGGCGGCCCCGGCCTCGTGCCCGGCGATGTCGTCCATCATCAGCACCTGGGTGCTCGTGAGGATCAGCGACTGGGAGGCGGACTGGAACACGAGGCCCACGCCCACGGTCCACGGGGACCAGTCGCCGGCGGCGCTGCGCTCGAACGCGAGGACGAGGAAGGCCAGCGAGGTCAGGCCCACGAGCGCGCCGAGCAGCACCAGCTTCGCGCCGTGCCGGTGCACCCGGGCCCCGACCCACGGGGACAGCGTGGCCACCACGGCGGCGCCGGGCAGGCCGACGAGGCCGGCCTGCAGGGCGGTGAAGCCCATGCCCTGCTGCAGGAAGATCGCGACCACCGCGAACACGGCCGGCATGGTGGCCAGGTAGAGCGTGGACTGCGTGGCGCCGAGTGTGAAGGAGGCGCGGCGGAACAGCTGCGGGTCCACCATGGGCTCCACGCCGGTGCGCTCCGCGCGGGCCTTCACGCGCTTCTCCCACAGCCACCAGCCCACCAGCAGGACGGCGGCCGCGGCCAGCAGCCAGCCGGTGCCCGGGATGATGAACGGCACCATGAGGCACACCGCGCCCAGGCCCAGCAGCACCGCGCCCACGGGGTCCAGGGCGGCCACGCCCCGGGCGCCACGGCCGGCTCCGACCCCGCGCACGCGGGTGGGCGCGGGCAGCCACAGGACGCCCATGACGATCGCGGCCAGGCCCACGGGGGCGTTCATCAGGAAGGTGGAGCGCCACCCCCACTCGGGGCCGAGCGCGCCGAGCAGCAAGCCGCCGAGCATCGGGCCCACGGCCACGCCCAGGCCGATCACGGTCCCGAACAGGCCGTAGGCGCGGCCGCGGGCGCGCCCGGAGAAGTTCGACTGGATGAACCCGACCACCTGCGGGTTGAACACGCCAGCGCCGACGCCGGTGACGAGCCGGCCCGCGTTGAGCATGAGGGGGTCCACGGCGAAGCCGGAGACCAGCGCGCCCGCCACGTAGAGGCCGATGCCCACCAGGAACAGGGACTTGCGCCCCCACAGGTCGCCCGCGCGGCCGGAGGCCACCAGCACCGTGCCGAAGGTGAGCGTGTAGCCGGCCAGCACCCACTGCAGGTCCGCGCTCGTGGCCTGCAGCCCGGACTCGATGGCCGGCAGGGCCACGTTCACCACGGACACGCTCATCAGGGCCAGGAACAGCGGCATCAGGAGCGCGGTGAGGATGCGGCGCTGCTCGGGCGTGAAGGCGGCGGGCGCGGCGTCGCCGGCGGCGCTCTGGGGGCGGGGGGTCACCGCCTCAGGATAGGCGCGCACGACGACGGGCCCGGCCCCGCGATTCGCCGGGCGTCTCGCCGTCGCCGCCACCGGCCCGCCCACTCGCCCGCGCGGCACCAACCCCGGTCCGCCCCCAGCCGTATTCGGGCGGATCGACGGAAATGGCTGGGATCGACGGGCGTTCCGTCGATCCCGGCCGTTTCCGTCGATCCGACGGGAGGGCTCCGCTGGGCCGCACGCGCCGCCCCCCCTCCCCGGCCCAGCCCCGCCACATCCGCGCATCGCCGCCACCGGCCCCGCACGATTCGGAGCCGCGCCCCGCGATGCGGGATGATGGGGGTCAGACCCCACGAGCCCCTTCGGAGGAGCATCCATGTCCGAGTCCCTGACCACCGGTTCCGGCGAGACGCGCCGCGGCCCCCGCGCGGGCCTGCGCGTGGGATCCGTCGGCTTCGCCGCGATGATCGTCATCCTGATCGTGGCGATCATGTTTGCCGCGAACCAGAACGACGTCATCGGGTGGCTCGTGGTCGCCGTGGCCGCCGGCTGGCTGGTGTTCGCCCTGGTGGTGTTCCTGCAGATGCGGCGCGGCGTGCAGGCCGCCGGGCGCAAGGTGGACGCCGCCATGGAGAACGCCCGCGCCGACGTCGCCGCCCTGCGCGGCCAGGGCGCCGCCGCGGCCCCGCAGACCGCCGCTCAGGCCCCCGCCGGCGACCCGATGCGGGACACCAAGCTGGACCACTCCTTCAAGATCGCCCAGGTGCAGGTCAAGGTCGTGCGCGAGCAGCTCGCCGCCGGCGGCGCCATGGACCGCGAGATGGTGGACCGCGCGCTGGAGACCATCGACATCACCGCCGCCAACGCCCGGGACATGATCAAGGAGTCCCGCGGCCAGGGCGGGTCCGAGGGCCCCGTCAGCGGGACGGTGATCGGCTGATGACCGTCCTGCCCGAGAAGGACCCGGTCACCGGGAAGTACCCCGAGCCCGCCGAGGGCGAGCCCGTGGTGCACGCGAACGCCGGCGCCCCCAAGGAGGACGGCGCGCTGCGCGTGGCCACCGTGAACGTCAACGGCATCCGCGCCTCGCACCGCAAGGGCATGCGCGAGTGGTTCGCCGGCCGCGGCGTGGACGTGCTCACCCTCCAGGAGGTGCGCGCCCCCGCGGACATCACGGCGAAGCTGGTCCGCGAGGTCGTGGGCGAGGACTGGGACGAGGTGCACCTGGCGGACGCCGAGGCCGCCGCCAAGGGGCGCGCCGGCGTCGCCATCGTCTCGCGGTTCCCCATCGAGGCGGTCCGCACCGGCATCGCCGACGCCGACGCGTACTTCGACGACGCCGGCCGCTGGATCGAGGCCGACCTGCGCCTGCCGGACGGCTCCGCGCTGACCGTGGTCTCCGCGTACGTGCACTCCGGCGAGGCCGACACCCCTAAGCAGGTGGACAAGTACCGGTTCCTCGACGAGATGGTCCGCCGCCTCGGCGAGCTGTCCGCCGGCCCGGACCACGCGCTCGTGACCGGCGACCTCAACGTGGGCCACACCGAGCTGGACATCAAGAACTGGAAGGGCAACCAGAAGAAGGCCGGGTTCCTCCCCGAAGAGCGCGCCTACTTCGACCGGTTCTTCGGCGAGCTCGGCTTCACCGACGTGCACCGCTCCCTCGCGGGCCAGGTGCCCGGCCCGTACACGTGGTGGTCCATGCGCGGCAAGGCGTTCGACAACGACGCCGGCTGGCGCATCGACTACCAGATGGCCACCGCGGCCCTCGCCGAGAAGGCGAGCTCCGCCGTCGTGGACCGCGCCCCCAGCTGGGGCACCCGCTTCTCCGACCACGCCCCGCTCGTGGTCGACTACCGGTTCTGACCGCCCACGAGACCACGAGGCTGACGAAGAGAATGAAGAAGAACTCCGTCCAGGACGTCCTCGCCCAGGACGTCTCCGCCACCGCCCACCTGGCCGGCGCGTCCGACCGCCACCGCGTGCTCTCCGGCATGCAGCCCTCCGCGGACTCCCTGCACCTGGGCAACTACCTCGGGGCCCTCACCAACTGGGTCCGCACCCAGGACGACTTCGAGGCGTTCTTCTTCATCCCGGACCTGCACGCCATCACGGTGCCGCAGGACCCCGCGGCCCTCGCCCAGCGCACCCGCGTGGCGGCCGCCCAGTTCATCGCGGCCGGGATCGACCCGGAGCGCTCCACCCTGTTCGTGCAGTCCCAGGTGCCCGAGCACGCCCAGCTGGCGTGGGTGCTCACCTGCATGACGGGCATGGGCGAGGCCATGCGCATGACCCAGTTCAAGGACAAGTCCGCCAAGCAGGGCGCGGAGGCGGCCGGCGTCGGCCTGCTCGCCTACCCCATGCTGATGGCCGCGGACATCCTGCTGTACCAGCCGCACGGCGTGCCCGTGGGAGACGACCAGCGCCAGCACGTGGAGCTCACCCGCGACCTCGCACAACGGTTCAACCACCGCCACGGGGAGACGTTCGTGGTGCCCACCGGCTTCTACCCGGAGACCGGGGCGCGCATCTATGACCTGCAGGACCCGACGTCGAAGATGTCCAAGTCCGCGGCCTCCCCGAACGGGCTCATCAACGTCCTGGACGACCCCAAGCGCACGGCGAAGAAGATCAAGTCCGCCGTGACCGACGACGGCACCGAGGTCCGCTTCGACCGCGAGGCCAAGCCGGGCGTCTCCAACCTGCTCACCATCCTCTCCGCCATGACGGACGTGCCGGTGGCCGAGCTCGAGGAGCGCTACGTGGGCAGGATGTACGGCCACCTGAAGGTGGACGTGGCCGACGCCGTGGTCGAGCGCCTCGCCCCGGTCAAGGCCCGCACCGAGGAGCTGCTCGCCGACCCGGCCGAGCTGGACCGGATCCTCGCCGCCGGCGCCGCGAAGGCCCGCGCCGTGGCCACCCCCGTGCTCGAGGACGTCTACGCCAAGGTGGGCTTCCTGCCGCCGCTGCGCTGACCCGGCCCGCTCGTTGAGCCGGGCCGCCAGCCGGCTCCTTCTGCGGTCCCGCCCGCCCGCCCCCGAATCTCATCCGTGAGGGGGAGGCCCGCCCCCGCCCGCGCGTGCCAGCATGGTGCGTGGACATCGCCTCCGCCCGTCCCGCCGACCGGGCGCGGACGGGCACGGGGGCACGGACGAGGGTGAGGACGAGGATGCACACGGTCCAGCAGGCCGCCGGGGCGCACGCGCCGGCGGGGAGGGAGCCGGTCCTGGAGACCGAGAACCTCGTGAAGGTGTACGGGCGGGGGGAGTCCCGCTTCGACGCGCTCAAGGGGGTCACCCTGCAGATCCAGGCGGGGGAGTCCGTGGCGATCGTGGGCAAGTCCGGCTCGGGCAAGTCCACGCTCATGCACCTGCTGGCGCTGCTGGACCGGCCGAGCGCCGGCGTCGTGGCGATGGACGGGCGCCCGGTCCAGGACGTCTCCCCGGCCGAGGTGGCGCGGCTGCGCAACGAGACCTTCGGCTTCGTGTTCCAGCAGTTCTTCCTCAACCCGGCGCAGACGGTGCTGGAGAACACCGTGCTGCCCCTGAAGATCTCCGGCGTGCCCCGCGCCGAGCGACGCGAGCGCGGGATGGCCGTGCTGGAGCGCCTCGAGCTCGCGGACAAGGCCGGCAACAAGGCCACGGACCTCTCCGGCGGCCAGAAGCAGCGCGTGTGCATCGCCCGCGCGCTGGTGAACCGCCCCACCGTGCTGTTCGCGGACGAGCCCACCGGCAACCTGGACTCGGCCACCTCGGCGGCCGTGGAGGACATCCTCTTCGGCCTGCACCGGGACGAGGGCATCACCCTCGTGGTGGTCACGCACGACGACGACCTCGCGGCCCGGTGCGACCGGCGCCTCGTGATGCAGGACGGCATGATCGTGGACGAGACGACGACGGCGGGGGCGCAGGCATGAAGGCGACGGACCTGGCGGGCACCGCCCTGGCGAACACGATGCGCGCGAAGCTGCGCACGTTCCTGACGGTGGTGGCGATCGTGATCGGCGCCTTCACCCTCACGCTGACCTCCGGCCTCGGCGCCGGCATCAACAAGTTCGTGGACAACATGGTGGAGGGCTTCGGCAGCCCGGACCAGCTCACCGTGATGAAGCAGGTGGACCCGACCTCGTTCGCCGCGGGCGGGGCGCCGCAGGAGTACGAGCCCGATGAGGCCGCGGCCGGGGACATGTTCGGCCTGCCCCTGCTGACCGCCGCGGACCTGGACCGCATCCGGGACACGGAGCACATCACCGAGGTCGAGACCGCGCGACTCGTGGAGCCCGAGTACATCGAGGGCGAGGACGGCCGGCAGTGGCAGGTCCCGTTCATGGGCAGCTCCTTCGAGATCGGGGCGCTCTCGCTCGCCGCGGGGCGCGAGCCGGCCGCGGACGCCGCCGAGGTGACGGTGCCGCAGGACTGGGTGGAGGCCCTCGGCGGCCAGGCGCCCGAAGACGTGCTCGGCCAGACCGTGACCCTCGTGGCCGCCGACCCGCTGGGGACGCAGGACGGCGTGGAGGCCGAGGTGGTCGGGGTGACCGAGCCGATGGCCTCCGGCTCCGGCTCCGGCCCCGTGCCCTCCGGCGAGGTGGAGACGCGCCTGCACAAGATCCAGACCGCCGGCCTGCCCGAGGCGCAGCGGGACACGTACTTCTCCGCCTCGGTGACGGTGGCGGACATGGCCGCGAACGAGGCGGCGGTGAAGGCCGCCCTCGCCGAGGAGGGCTACTCCGCGCAGACCCTCGAGGACCAGCTCGGCCCGATCCGCGGGATCATCGACGCCGTGACCTGGGTGCTCAACGGCTTCGCCCTGATCGCCCTGCTCGCCGCGAGCTTCGGCATCATCAACACCCTGCTCATGGCGGTGCAGGAGCGCACCCGCGAGATCGGCCTGATGAAGGCGCTCGGCATGACCGGCCGCAAGATCTTCGGCCTGTTCACCATGGAGGCGGTGGTCATAGGCCTGCTCGGCTCGCTGATCGGCGTCGGCCTCGGCGTGGCCGTCGGCGTGGTGGCCAACCAGGTGCTCACCGAGGGCGCCCTGAGCGGCGTCACGGGCCTGGTGCTCTACGCCGTGGAGCCGCTGTCCCTGGCGCTGATCGTGCTGCTGATCGTGGCCATCGCCTTCCTCGCCGGCACCCTGCCGGCGGCCCGCGCCGCCCGCAAGGACCCCATCGAGGCCCTGCGCTACGAGTGAGGCCCCCTCGCCGTGACCGCCCGTCCCGTCCGCCCCCCCTGACCTAAGAGGAGCTCCCATGAGCAACCAGAACCCCGACTTCACCAACCCGGCCTACAACCCGGCCAACCCGCCCTTCGAGGGCGAGTCCGGCCAGGCGGGCCAGGCGCCGCAGCAGGGCCAGCCCGGCCAGGCCGCCCAGTACGGCCAGCCTGGCCCCTACGGCCAGGCCCCGCAGTACGGGCAGGTCGGACAGTACCCGGCCCCCGGGACCCGCTACGGGACCCAGCCCTACGGCGACGACGGCCGGTACGGCACCGTGCCGGAGCCGCGCAGCTTCCGCACCCTGCTCACCCTCACCCTGGTCTCGGCCGCGCTGTGGGTGCTGTCCTCGCTCCCGGCCATGTTCACCATGGACGACATGATGGACGTCGTCATGCGGGACGCGGCGTCCCAGCCCGGCGTGACCGCCGAGGACATGGAGATGGTGTCCTCGTTCATGCGCACCGCCGGCATCACGAGCATCGTGATCTCGCTGATCATCGGGCTGGGCCTGTACGCGCTCGTCTACTTCAACCTGCGCGGCGTGAAGAACTGGGCGCGCATCCTGGGCATCGTGTTCGCCATCCTCGGGGCGCTCGCGATCTTCTCCGGGATCGGTTTCCTGTTCAGCGGCAGCACGATGCTGATCCTGTCCGGGGCGCTCACCCTCGCCTACGCGGTGGTGAACATCATCTGGGTCATCACCGCCTTCCGCTCGGACGTGGCGGAGTGGTTCCGCCAGGGCCGCCCGGCCGCCGCCTGACCTGGGCCGATCGGGCCGCCAGCCCTCGCCCCGGCGTGAGTCGGGGGACACCATGGCGGCATGGCCTCCGATCCTCGCCCCCCGAACCCGGCGTCCCCCGACCCCGCGTCCCCCGACCACGACGGCCGGCCCGGCGACGGCCGCCCCGTCGTCGGGCCGGAGGACGCCCGCCGCCGCATCGCGGGCCACTCCGGCCCCCACGCGCGCCCCCTGATCCGGCCGAACGAGCGCACCCCCGGGGTGTTCCGCGCCCTGATCGGCCTCACCGTCGCCTCGGCCGCGGTCTACGTCGTCTCGCTCCTGCTCAGCCTGCGCCCCGGTGCGGCCGAGGAGATCGCCGCCACCCTGCCCGCGGACGCCCCCCGCTCGCCCGCCATGACGGCGGAGTCCACCCAGGCGGCGCTGACCGGCAGCGTCTGGGTCGCGGTGCTGCTCGGCCTGGGCGTCTATGCACTCGTCCTCGTAGGCCTGCTGCGGCGCAGCAACACGGCACGCATCGTCGGCGCCATCGTGGCCGCCCTGGCCGTCTTCGTCACCCTGCTGGGCGCCATCCGGCTGTTCGTCTTCCCGGCGGAGTCGGTGGTGGCGCCGCTGCTCCTCGGCCTGCTGTTAGCCCTCGTGAACGCCGCGTGGCTCGTGTGCGCCTTCAACCCGGGCCTGGCCACCACCTTCGTCCGGCGCGACGCCGGCCCGCGCCGCCCGGCATGATGGAGGCATGCACACCCCCGACGACGCCGCCACGGACGCCCACGCCGCTGCGGCCCGCGCGGCGCTTCACGACCGCGTGGTCCGCCGCCCGCTGCGGGGCCTCCTGACGCTCACGGCCGTCACCGGCGCGCTGAGCGCCCTCGGCACCGCCGGGGTCCTGGCCCTGCAGGGTGCGCCCGGCTACGCCCGTGCCGTCCTCGAGGCGCGCTCGTGGGGCCAGGCGGCGGTCACGGACGCGGACGTCGCCTCCTTCCTCACCCCGCCCTGGGGCGTGCCCGCGGCCGTCCTCGGCGTGCTCGCCGTCGCCGCGCTGCTAATGCTGGGCGTCATCCGGCGCGTCCGGGCCGTGCGGCCCGTGGGCACCGTGGCCGTCGGCCTGGGCCTGCTCTCGGCGGCCTTCTGGATGGTCGACGGCGGCCGGATGGTCGCCGTCGGGGGAGCGGGGCCGCTCGTGCTGGCCGCCGTGGTGGCGATGTTCCTCGCCTGCGCGGTGTGGCTGCTCACGGCGCACCTGCGCGCCACGCGCGACGCGTTCGACGGCTGAGCTCGGACCGCCTCCGGTCCTGCCCCCGTCCCCACGCCGAGGCCCGCAGACGCGCCGCTACGCCGGGGCGGTGACGGCGCCTCTGCCGGCCTCGGCGGGAGGGGCACCCCCCCACGACGACGGCGGACCGCCTCCTCGCTCGAGGAGACGGGCCGCGGGCGCCGACCAACAGGTCAGTTGTGAGTCGTCCACACCGACGTGCCGCGGCCGAGATTGACCTGCATCCAGGCGTCCCAACCCGCTGGGAACCCCTTGAACGCCACCGAGAAATCAGCAGTGAGCCGGACCTGCTGGTCATTGAACTTCGTGTACCGGAAGCCGTGAAGCGCCCCACCGATGATCCGGTAGGTATGGCTGTAGTACTTGGTGATCTTTCCGGGCATGTCTCGCACCGTATTGCGGTCGAAATGGAACCCCATCATGACGACACCGAGATCCACGTTGGCGTAGCAGTTCACGTAGTTCGCGTGGTACAGGCTGGAACTGGTGGTCCTGCAGCCTGTGATACCCATGATCGACGCCTCGCCTACGGGGGCGGCAAGGGTCGGATCCTGGACCTCGGATCGGGACACCGACCCGTCGGCGAACCTCTCAAGCGTGACCTGGGCGCCCTGATGTGTGAACGTCTCCGTGTGCACGGCTTGCTTGCCCAGCATGGAGTCCCAGGCCTGTCCTCGCTCGAGCTTGTGCAGGAGCCGCATCTGTGCAGGTCGGGGGACCTGGTTCTCCCGGAAGAAGTCCAGGATCTGCGCCCGCTCCTCCTTCGTGAGTTTGACCGTCTGGGCAGTGGCCGACGCGGTCGAGGCAGGGGCTGGTGTGACCGCTGACGCTGCAGGCGCCATCCCTCCTGCGGCAATTGCCGCGACCACTGCTACGGCGCTGGCGCTACGCATGAACGACATGAGGACCTCCATTTGTGAGATCGGCTCTGTGGAACGCCCGATGCGTTCCCCCCCTCCGATGCGATCAACCGAAGGTGACATGGGTCACATGGGAAGCGCCGCAAGGTCACGGTTCGATCACACTCTTGCCTGGATCGACGCACGACGGCGGCCCGCCTCCCCTCGAGGGGAGACGGGCCGCCGTCGTGCGGGGTGCCGAGGATCAGAACTGGCGGGCCAGGATGGCCTGCTTCACCTCGGCGATCGCCTTGGTCACCTGGATGCCGCGGGGGCACGCGTCGGTGCAGTTGAAGGTCGTGCGGCAGCGCCACACGCCCTCCTTGTCGTTCAGGATCTCCAGGCGCATGTCGCCGGCGTCGTCGCGCGAGTCGAAGATGAAGCGGTGCGCGTTGACGATGGCGGCCGGGCCGAAGTACTGGCCGTCGGTCCAGAACACGGGGCAGGACGAGGTGCACGCGGCGCAGAGGATGCACTTGGTGGTGTCGTCGTACCGGGCGCGGTCGGCCTGGGACTGGTAGCGCTCCTTGGAGGGCTCGTGGCCCTCGGCGACGAGGAACGGCATGACCTCGCGGTAGGACTGGAAGAACGGGTCCATGTCCACGATCAGGTCCTTCTCCACCGGCAGGCCCTTGATGGGCTCCACCAGGATGGGCTTGGACAGGTCCAGGTCCTTGAGCAGGGTCTTGCAGGCCAGGCGGTTGCGGCCGTTGATGCGCATGGCGTCGGAGCCGCAGATGCCGTGGGCGCAGGAGCGACGGAACGACAGGGTGCCGTCGTGGTCCCACTTCACCTTGTGCAGGGCGTCCAGCACGCGGTCGGTGCCGTACATGGTCAGGCGCCACTCGTCCCAGTAGGACTCCTCGGAGGACTCCGGGAGGTAGCGGCGGACCTTGAGGACGATGTCGAAGGACTCGATCGCGCCCATGCCGCCGCCGGCGGCCTGGGTCTGATCCTGGGCCACGGGGGCCTCGGTCTCGGTTGCTGCGTGGCTCATCAGTACTTGCGCTCCATCGGCTGGTAACGGGTGACGACGACGGGCTTGGTCTCGAAGCGGATGCCCTTGACGCCCTCCATCTCGGCGGTCTCGTCACGGTAGATCATGGTGTGGGCCATGAAGTTCGCGTCGTCGCGGTCCGGGTAGTCCTCGCGGTAGTGGCCGCCGCGGGACTCCTTGCGGCCCAGGGCCGCGAGGGTCATCGCCTCGGCGATGTCGAGGAGGTAGCCGAGCTCCATGCCCTCGAGGAGGTCGAGGTTGAAGCGCTTGCCCTTGTCCTGGACGGACACGTTCTCGTAGCGGCCGCGCAGCTCCTCGATCTTGGCGAGAGCGCGACGGATCGAGTCCTCGTCACGGAACACCTGCATGTCGGCGTCCATGGACTCCTGCAGCTCGGCGCGGATGTCCGCGACGCGCTCGGAGCCGGTGGCGGAGCGGAGGTTCTCGATCTGCTCCACGGTCGGCAGCTCGCCGCCCTCGGGCAGCTCCACGAACTCGGCGGTCTGCGCGTACTCGGCCGCGTAGATGCCGGCACGGCGGCCGAACACGTTGATGTCCAGCAGCGAGTTGGTGCCCAGGCGGTTGGAGCCGTGCACGGACACGCAGGCCACCTCGCCGGCGGCGTACAGGCCCGGCACCACGGTGTCGTTGTCCTGCAGCACCTCGGCCTTGATGTTCGTGGGCACGCCGCCCATGAAGTAGTGGCACGTGGGGAACACCGGCACCGGCTCCGTGTAGGGCTCGACGCCCAGGTAGGTGCGGGCGAACTCGGTGATGTCCGGGAGCTTCTCGTCGATGTGCGAGGGCTCCAGGTGCGTCAGGTCGAGCAGCACGTAGTCCTTGTTCGGACCGGCGCCGCGGCCTTGGCGGACCTCCTCGGCCATGGACCGGGCCACGATGTCGCGCGGGGCGAGGTCCTTGATGGTGGGGGCGTAGCGCTCCATGAAGCGCTCGCCGTCCGAGTTGCGCAGGATGCCGCCCTCGCCGCGGGCCGCCTCGGAGAGGAGGATGCCCAGGCCGGCCAGGCCGGTCGGGTGGAACTGCACGAACTCCATGTCCTCGAGGGGCAGGCCCGCACGGTAGGCGATGGCCATGCCGTCGCCGGTGAGGGTGTGGGCGTTCGAGGTGGTCTTGTACACCTTGCCGGCGCCGCCGGTGGCGAAGACGACCGACTTGGCCTGGAAGACGTGGATCTCGCCGGTGGCGAGCTCGTAGGAGACGACGCCGGCGGTGCGCTTCTGCTTGTAGGGGGTGCCGTCCTCGCGCACGGCGTCCTCCTCCACCAGCAGCAGGTCGAGCACGTAGAACTCGTTGTAGAACTCCACGTTGTGCTTGACGCAGTTCTGGTAGAGCGTCTGCAGGATCATGTGGCCGGTGCGGTCCGCGGCGTAGCAGGCGCGGCGCACGGGCGCCTTGCCGTGGTCGCGGGTGTGGCCGCCGAAGCGGCGCTGGTCGATCTTGCCCTCGGGGGTGCGGTTGAAGGGCAGGCCCATCTTCTCCAGGTCGAGCACCGCGTCGATGGCCTCCTTGGCCATCACCTCGGCGGCGTCCTGGTCCACGAGGTAGTCACCGCCCTTGACGGTGTCGAACGTGTGCCACTCCCAGTTGTCCTCCTCGACGTTGGCGAGGGCGGCGCACATGCCGCCCTGGGCCGCGCCGGTGTGGGAGCGGGTGGGGTAGATCTTGGTGAGGACGGCGGTGTGGGCGCGCTGGCCGGCCTCGATGGCCGCGCGCATGCCGGCGCCGCCGGCGCCGACGATCACCACGTCGTACTTGTGCACCTGCATTCAGGTTCTCTCTTTCTGGGTGTCCGGGGCGCGGCGGCCGCATCAGGGCCGGCCGCGCCGCGGGGGAGCGTGTCCTGGGTCAGCCGCAGAAGGCCGGGGAGCCCTCGAGCAGGGCGCCGGAGGCGTCCACCATGCAGGGATCGAAGGTGAAGATCACCAGGGTGCCGAGGATGATGATCACGGCGGTGGCGATGTAGAGGATCATCGTGAGCCAGAAGCGGGCGTTGCCGCGCTCGGTGTAGTCGTTGATGATCGTGCGGACGCCGTTGGCGCCGTGCAGCATGGCCAGCCACAGCAGGGCCAGGTCCCAGAACTGCCACAGCGGGTGGGCCCACTTGCCGGCCACGAAGCCGAAGTCGATGCCCTTGATGCCGTCGCCCACGAGCAGGTTGCTGGTCAGGTGCACGGCGATGAGCACGACGAGGAAGACGCCCGAGACGCGCATGAAGAGCCAGGCGAGCATCTCGAAGTTGCCGCGCCCGCCCTTGTCGCGGGTGTACTTGGGGTCGATGCGGCCGGTGCGGGGGGCCGCGATGGTGGTCTCAGCGGTGGTGCTCATGGCTCAGTGACCTCCGAAGGCGAGGCTGAAGTGACGGATGCAGAAGCCGATGGTCAGCACGGCCCACAACGCCAGCACGATCCACAGCAGGGTCTTGTGGTGCTGGGTGCCGCCCTTCCAGAAGTCGACCAGGATGATGCGCAGGCCGTTGAGGGCGTGGAAGATGATCGCCGCGACCAGGCCGGCCTCGCCGAGGGCGAAGTACCAGGTCTTGTAGGCGCCGATCACGGCGTCATAGGCCTCGGGGGAGACCCGGACCATCGCCGTGTCCAGCACGTGGACGAGCAGGTAGAAGAAGATGACGACGCCGGTGACGCGGTGGCCCACCCAGGACCACATGCCTCCATGGCCCCGGTACAGGGTTCCACGGCCGTTCTTGGCCGGGGCCTGCGCAGTGGCGCTAGACACGGTTGATACCTCCAGGGGGAATGCACGTTCCCTTCCTGTGCCGGGGGCGGCGACGGGCGGGGGCGTGTGCGAGTGGATTCCTCCGACCCAGGGTAGACCCTCCCCGCCCCTTCGCGCCCGTCCGGTCCCTCAGGGTGGAGCACTGTGACGCGATCGGCGCGGCCTTCCCGCCTCCTCGGTGTGGGCTGTGCCACGCCTGGGACCGCCGGAGTGGTCCCCCGTCCGGGGGGTTCCGTACTCTGAGCCGGTGAGCACCGATCCGAACCTGACCGAGGCCGGGCGCGAGGACGCGCCGGGCTCGGCCCTGTCCCGCTTCCACGTCGTGATCCCCGCCGGCGGCGTGGGCACCCGGCTGTGGCCGCTGTCCCGCGCGGCGGCGCCGAAGTTCCTGCACGACCTAACGGGCTCGGGCCAGACGCTGATCCGCGCCACGTGGGACCGGCTGGCCCCCCTGGCCGCGGGCATGCTCGTGGTCACCGGCGCGGCCCACCGCGACGCGGTGTGCGGCCAGCTGCCGGACCTGGACACGGCGGACCTGGTGCTCGAGCCCTCCCCGAAGGACTCCGCGGCCGCCATCGGCCTCGCCGCGGCCATCCTGTCCCTGCGGGACCCGGACACGATCATGGGCTCCTTCGCGGCGGACCAGGTCATCGCCCCCGTGGAGGTGTTCCAGGACGCCGTGCGCCAGGCCGTGGAGACCGCGGCCACGGGGCGCATCGTGACCATCGGCATCGAGCCGACGCACGCCGCCACGGGCTTCGGCTACATCCGCCGGGGCCGCCGGCTGGCCGTGCCCGGCGCCCCGGACGCGCACGACGTCGCGGCGTTCGTTGAGAAGCCGGACCTCAAGGTCGCCCAGCAGTACGTGAAGTCGGGCCGCTACCTCTGGAACGCCGGCATGTTCGTGGCGCCCGTGGGCCTCATGCTCGCCCATCTCGAGGAGAACGAGCCCGCGCTGCACGCCGGCCTCATGGAGATCGCGCACGCGTGGGAGACCGAGCGGCGGGACGAGGTCATGGAGCGCGTCTGGCCCGAGCTGACCAAGACCGCGATCGACTACGCCGTGGCCGAGCCGGCCGCCGCCGTCGGCGACGTCGCCGTCATCCCGGGCGCCTTCACGTGGGACGACGTGGGGGACTTCGCCGCGATCGCCCGCCTGAACCCGGTCAAGGACGCCTCGGGCATCACCGTCATCGGGGACACCCCCCGCGTGTACTCGGACGACGCGTCCGGCGTCGTGGTCACGGACACGAGGCGCGTCATCGCGCTGATCGGCATCGAGGATGTCGTGGTGGTGGACACCGAGGACGCGCTGCTGGTGACCACCACGGACCACGCCCAGGAGGTCAAGAAGGCCGTGGAGGCGCTCAAGGCCGAGGGCGTGGACGAGGTCCTCTGACCGCCGTCACCGTCGCGTCGCGGAGGGTGCCCGCGGAGTAGGGTGCTGGGCCATGACCACCTCCGACTCCGTGCTCTCCGACCAGCGTCCGGCCTCCCTGCCCTCCGTGGCCTCCGTGGTGGCCGAGCTGGAGGCCGAGGTCGTCGCGTTCCGCCGGGACCTGCACCGGCACCCGGAGCTCTCCTACGAGGAGTACCGCACCACCGACCGCATCATGGAGCTGCTCACCGGCTACGGGCTCTCCCCGGTGCGGATGGAGTCCACCGGCGCGTACGTGGACATCGGCGAGGGCCCGGTGGTGCTCGCCCTGCGCGCGGACATCGACGCCCTGCCCCTCGAGGAGGAGACCGGGCTGCCGTACGTCTCCGTCAACGACGGCGTGACCCACGCGTGCGGCCACGACATGCACACCGCCGTGATGGCGGGTGCGGCGCTCGTGATCGGGCGGATCCTGCGCGGCGCCACCGCGGACCCGGCCCTGCGCGCGGCGGGGGAGCGGGCCCGCGGCTCCGTGCGCGTGATCTTCCAGCCCGCCGAGGAGCGGCTGCCCGGCGGCTCCCTCTCCGTGCTGCGCCAGGGCATCCTCGACGGCGTGCCCCGCATCCTCGCCGCGCACTGCGACCCCGCGGTCGACGTCGGCTCGATCGGCACGCGCATCGGCGCGATCACCTCCGCGGCGGACACCATCCGCATCACCCTCACGGGCCGCGGCGGCCACACCTCGCGCCCGCACCTGACGGAGGACATGGTCTTCGCGCTGTCCCAGATCGCCGTGAACGTCCCGGCCGTGCTCTCGCGCCGGATCGACGTGCGCTCCGCGGTGTCCGTGGTGTGGGGCCAGATCGCCGCCGGCAGCGCCCCCAACGCCATCGACAACACCGGCTACCTGGCCGGCACCATGCGCTGCCTCGACGCGGACGTGTGGGAGGAGGCCGGCGAGCTGCTCGACGAGGTGGTCACGCAGGTGGCCGCCCCCTACGGCGTCCAGGTGCAGCTCGAGCATGTGCGCGGCGTGCCGCCCGTGCACAACACGGACGCGGAGACGGCCCTGATCGAGACCGCGGCTCGCCGCGAGCTCGGCGCGCGCGCCATCCAGCTCACCCCGCAGTCCATGGGCGGCGAGGACTTCGCGTGGATGACGCAGCGGGTGCCCGGCTCGATGCTGCGCCTGGGCACGCGCACCCCCGGCGGGCCGGTCTACGACCTGCACCGCGGCGACTTCACCCCGGACGAGCGGGCCATCGGGGTGGGCATGCGGGTGTTCGCCGCGGCGGCCCTGCAGGTGCTCGTGGGCGAGGAGGGCCACTGACCCCGCGGGTTCCCGACGGCACGGTGTGACCCAACGCAACATTGGGTAAACTCCCGAGTAGCAGGGCGCAGGCGTGTCCCGAGGGGCCGACTCGTCCCTCGCGGCCGCCTCGGCCGCGCATCCCGCATCGTGTCACCGAAATGAGGACCCCCATGGGCACCGCCACCCCGTCGGCCGAGGGCCGCCGTCGTCTCCTGCTCCCCGCCGCCGTGCTCGGCGCCTCCGCCCTGCTGCTGACCGCGTGCGGCGAGGCCCCGCCGGCCGAGTCCGGCTCGACCTCCCCGGCCGCCGGCTCCGTCTCCGCCGATCCCGCCGCCGGCTCGGACAACGGCGACTACAAGGCCTGCGTGGTCTCGGACGAGGGCGGCTTCGACGACCGCTCCTTCAACCAGTCCTCCTTCGAGGGACTCAAGGCCGCCGAGGAGCAGTACGGCATCGAGATCGCCACCGCCGAGTCCAACGACGCGAGCCAGTTCACCCCGAACCTGACCTCCATGGTGAACGCGGAGTGCGACGCCGTGTTCGGCGTGGGCTTCATGCTCGGCAAGGCGATGCTGCCGGTCTCCGCGCAGAACGCCGAGACCCACTTCTTCGGCGTGGACGTCACGGACGGCGACTTCACGGACAACGTGCAGAAGCTGACCTACGACACCGCGCAGGCCGCCTTCCTGGCCGGCTACCTGGCCGCCGGCACCACCGAGACCGGCACCGTCGCCACCTACGGCGGCGTCGAGTTGCCCACCGTGACCATCTTCATGGACGGCTTCGCCCGCGGCGTGGCACACCACAACGAGACCAAGGGCACCGACGTGAAGGTCCTGGGCTGGAACACCGAGTCCAAGACCGGCTCCTTCATCGGCAACTTCTCCAACCAGGACGCCGGCAAGACCAACACCGCCAACTTCATCAACGAGGGCGCGGACATCGTCATGCCGGTGGCCGGCCCCGTGGGCCTGGGCACCCTGGACGCCGTCCGCGAGGCGAACCAGGGCGGCAAGGACGTCAAGGTCATCTGGGTCGACTCGGACGGCTACGAGTCCACCGAGGACGGCGAGGTCATCCTCTCCTCCGTGGTGAAGAACATGGGCCAGTCCGTGACCGACGTGATCGGCCAGGACCTCAAGGGCGAGTTCTCCTCCGACCCGTACGTGGGCACCCTGGAGAACGGGGGCGTCGAGCTGGCTCCGTTCCACGACTTCGAGGACAAGGTCTCCCAGGAGATGAAGGACGAGCTGGGCAAGCTCCAGGAGCAGATCATCTCGGGCGAGCTGAAGATCGGCTCGGAGTACTCCCCGGCCTCCTGACCAGGGCGGCCACGGCCGTGGGGCCGGCCCGGACGCGTTCCGGACCGGCCCCGCGCCGTGCAGGCGCCCGGCTCACGGGCGCCGACCAGCACGAGCGAACGCAGAGATGACGAGAGGCCACCGATGAGGCTCGAACTGCGCGGGATCACCAAGCGCTTCGGCACCTTCGCCGCGAACGAGGACGTGAACCTGACCGTGGAGTCCGGGAGGGTGCACACCCTGCTCGGCGAGAACGGAGCGGGCAAGTCCACCCTGATGAACGTCCTGTTCGGCCTCTACGAGCCGACCGAGGGCGAGATCCTGCTGGACGGGGAGCCCGTGCGCTTCTCCGGCCCCGGCGAGGCCATGCGCGCCGGCATCGGCATGGTGCACCAGCACTTCATGCTCGTGCCCGTGTTCACGGTGGCCGAGAACGTGGCCCTGGGCGACGAGCACACGCGCGGTGCCGGCGTGCTGGACCTCGAGTCCACCCGTCGCCGGATCCGCGAGATCTCCGAGCAGTACGGGTTCGACGTGGACCCGGACGCCGTGGTGGAGGACCTGCCCGTGGGCGTGCAGCAGCGCGTGGAGATCATCAAGGCCCTCACGCGGGACGCCCGCATCCTCATCCTGGACGAACCCACGGCAGTGCTCACCCCGCAGGAGACGGACGAGCTGCTCGGCATCATCCGCCAGCTGCGCGCGGACGGCACGGCCATCGTGTTCATCTCCCACAAGCTGCGCGAGGTCAAGGCGATCTCGGACGACATCACCGTGCTGCGCCGCGGCCGCGTGGTCGGCACGGCGGACCCCACCGCCGAGGCCTCCGAGCTGGCGGCCCTCATGGTGGGCCGCGACGTCGTCCTCGAACGCCGCAAGACTGCGCCGGACCTGGGGGAGGAGACGTTCCGCGTCCGCGACCTGCGTGTGGTCTCGCCCACCGGTCAGGTGCTGCTGGACTCGGTGTCCTTCGGCATCCGTCAGGGCGAGGTGCTCGCCGTCGCCGGCGTGCAGGGCAACGGACAGACCGAGCTGACCGAGGCGATCATGGGCCTGGTCAAGGCGACCGGCTCCGTGTCCCTGGACGGGAACGAGCTCGTGGGCCGCTCCACGCGCCAGATCATCCGGGCCGGCGTCGGCTTCGTGCCCGAGGACCGCTCCACGGACGGGCTCGTGGGCCCGTTCTCCGTGGCCGAGAACATGGTGCTCAACCGCTTCGACGTGGCCCCGGCCGGCACCGCGCTGCAGATGCGCACGGCCGCGGTGCGCGAGCTCGCCGAGCGCCGCGTGGTCGAGTTCGACGTCCGCACGCAGGGCGTGGACGTCCCCGTCTCCTCCCTCTCCGGCGGCAACCAGCAGAAGGTCGTCATGGCCCGCGAGCTCGTGGACGGGCTGCGCCTGTTCATCGCCTCGCAGCCGACGCGCGGCGTGGACGTGGGCTCGATCGAGTTCCTCCACGACCGCATCATCGCCGAGCGCGACGCCGGCACCCCGGTCCTGATCGTCTCCACGGAGCTGGACGAGGTCCTCGAGCTCGCAGACCGGATCGCCGTGATGTACCACGGCCGGATCGTCGGCATCGTGCCGGGGGACACCTCGCGCGAGGACCTCGGCCTGATGATGGCCGGCCAGCTCCCCGACGTCGCCGCCGACTCCGGCGCCGCCGCGGACCCCGCCCCCGCCCGCCCCACCCCGGAAGGAGAGCGCCCGTGAGCACCGCCGCACCGCTCAAGCCCGCGGACCCGCCCGGCACCGCCCGGACCGCCCCCGTGGAGTCTGACTCCGCCCTGCGCCGGATCCTCTCCGGCAACGGCACCGTCACCGTCCTGGCGATCCTGCTGTCCCTGCTCGTCTCCGGCCTGCTGATCATCGCGACGGATGAGGACGTGCAGGAGGCCGCGGGCTACTTCCTCGCCCGTCCGGGCGACCTGCTCGGCGCCGCCTGGACCGCCTTCTCGGAGGCCTTCGCCGCCCTCTTCCGCGGGGCGATCTTCAACTACGAGGCCTCCACCGCCCGCGGCATGCTGTACCCGCTGATGGAGACGCTGACGGTGGCGACGCCGCTGATCATCATCTCCCTGGGCATCGCGATCGCCTTCCGCGCCGGCCTGTTCAACATCGGCGGCCAGGGCCAGTTCATCTTCGGCGCCATGTTCGCCACCTGGTTCGGCGTGCACCTGCAGCTGCCCTTCGGCGTGCACCTGCTGCTCGTGCTGATCATGGGCGTCCTCGGCGGCGTGCTGTGGGGCACCGTGGTGGGCGTGCTCAAGGCGCTCACCGGCGCGCACGAGGTGATCCTCACGATCATGCTCAACTACGTGGCCGTGAACCTGCTGGCGTACCTGCTGAACACCCCCGTGCTCCGCGCGCCCGGCAGCACCAACCCGATCTCGGAATCGCTGCCCGCCACCGCCATGTTCCCCCGGATGCTCGGCGACGGCTTCCGCCTGCACTGGGGCTTCGTGGTCGCCCTGCTCGCCACCGCGTTCGCCTGGTGGCTGCTGCAACGCTCCACCCTGGGCTTCCGACTGCGCGCGGTGGGCGCCAACCCGGCGGCGGCCCGCACCGCGGGCATCTCCGTGAAGGGCGCCTACGTGGCCGCCATGGCCATCTCCGGCGGCCTGGCCGGCCTGGCCGGCATGGCCCACGTCTCCGGCACCGAGGGCACCCTCAACGGCTCCGTGGCCGGCTCGTTCGGCTTCGACGCGATCACCGTGGCCCTGCTGGGCCGGTCCCACCCGGTGGGCGTGCTCTTCGCGGGTCTGCTGTTCGGCGCCCTGCGCGCCGGCGGCGTCACCATGCAGACCGAGACCGGCGTGCCGATCGACATCGTGCTCGTGGTCCAGTCGTTCATCGTGCTGCTGATCGCGGCCCCGCCGCTGGTGCGCACCATCTTCCGCCTTCCCTCCCCGGGGGCGGCCCGGGCCCGCCGCGCCGCGGACCCCGTGACCCAGGCGACCGTGGCCGGCGCGGCCGTCACCGGCGCCTCCGGTCAGTCCGCCGTCCCGGCCGAGTCCGTCCAGGAGGCCGCCGCCGGCGCCGCCTCCGCCCCGGCCGTCGGCGCCCCCGCGGCCTCCTGCACCGACCGTCACCACGAGAAGGAGGGGCAGGACCGATGAGCACCGCCGTCCCCGCCCGCCAGAGCCCGGCCGTCCGCCTCGAGGCGGCCGCCCCGGAGCAGGTGGTGGTCCGCCACTGGACCACCCCGATCGTCCTGTCCCTGCTCGCGCTGCTCGCGCTCGGCCTGTTCGCCCTGGGGGCGCCGTCCGAGACCGCGACGTTCCGCATCTCCTCCCCGGGCGACGCCGTCGCCCTGCCGGACCTCAAGGCCGACCCCGTGCTGTGGGGCTGGCTGCTGGCCGTGCTCATGCTCGTGCTGGCCGTTCTCGCCTGGTTCACCACGCTGCGCACGGGACGCGTGCCCGGCTGGCTCTCCGGCGTGTTCGCGGTGGCGTTCGTGGCTGCGTTCCTGATCTGGGTGATCGGCTCGGCGGACAACACCACCGTGTTCCTCACCGGCCTGGTGGCCGGCTCCTTCGCCCTGGCCGTGCCGCTGATCTTCGGCTCGATGGCCGGGATCCTCGCCGAGCGCTCCGGCGTGGTGAACATCGCGATCGAGGGCCAGCTGCTCTCCGGTGCGTTCACCGCCGCCGTCGTGGGCTCGCTGACCGGCTCCGTGTGGGCGGGCCTCGTCGCCGCGATTCTCTCCGGCGTTCTGGTCTCCTGGCTGCTCGCCGTGTTCTCCATCAAGTACCTGGTGAACCAGGTGATCGTCGGCGTCGTGCTCAACGTGCTCGTGGCCGGGCTGACGAGCTTCCTGTTCTCCACGGTGCTCACGGGCGGCTCGGGCCTGAACCGTCCGCCGCACTTCCAGGACATCCGCATCCCGTTCCTCGCGGACATCCCGATCCTGGGCCCGATCCTCTTCGACCAGACGATCCTCGGCTACGGGATGTACCTGATCGTCGGGCTCCTCTGGTTCGCCCTGTTCCGCACCCGCTGGGGGCTGCGCGTGCGCGCCGTCGGCGAGCACCCCAAGGCCGCGGACACCGTGGGCATCGACGTCAACCACACCCGCTACCTCTCCGTCCTGCTCGGCGGCGCGGTGGCCGGCATGGGCGGCGCGTTCTTCACGCTGGTGGCCTCCTCCTCCTTCTCGAAGGAGATGACGGCGGGCCAGGGCTTCATCGCCCTCGCCGCGGTGATCTTCGGCCGCTGGAACCCGATCGGCGCGTTCTTCGCGGCGCTGCTCTTCGGCTTCGCCACCAACATGCAGTACGTGCTGGCGATCCTCGGCACCCCGGTGCCGAGCCAGTTCATGGCGATGCTCCCGTACCTGGTCACGGTGTTCGCCGTGGCCGGCCTCGTGGGCCGCTCGCGCGGCCCGGCCGCCTCGGGCGTCCCGTACGTGAAGGAGTAGTCGATGGCCGCGGAGGGGACGACGACGGCGCCGCGCGTGGACTGGGACCGGCTGCGGGCCGCGGCCCTGGCCGCCACGGAGCACGCCTACGTGCCGTATTCGGGGTTCCGGGTGGGCGCCGCGGCGCTCACCGAGGACGGCCGGCTCGTGACCGGCTGCAACATCGAGAACGCCTCCTACGGGCTGACGCTGTGCGCCGAGTGCGCCCTGCTGGCGGACCTCCGCATGGGCGGCGGCGGCCGGCTGGCCGCGTTCGTGTGCGTGGACGGGCAGGGCGTGCTCACCATGCCGTGCGGCCGCTGCCGCCAGCTGCTCCACGAGTTCCGCGCCCCGGACATGGTGCTGCTCACCCCGGCGGGGGAGCGGACCATGGGGCAGGTGCTGCCCGATGCGTTCGGGCCGCAGGACCTGGAGCGCGCCGCCGCTCGATAGAGTCGGAGGCCTCGCCGCCCTGGACCATCCCGCCCGGGCGGCGACCCACCCGAGAGCGACCCACGAGGAGCAGGAATGACCGCGCAGCAGCAGGCCGAGCCGTTCGACGCCGTCGAGGTGATCCGCGCCAAGCGGGACCGCCAGACGCTGAGCCCCGAGCAGATCGACTGGGTGGTGGACGCCTACACGCGCGGCGTGGTGGCGGACGAGCAGATGTCCGCCCTGGCCATGGCCATCCTGCTCAACGGCATGGACCGCGCGGAGATCTCCCGGTGGACGGACGCGATGATCGTCTCGGGCGAGCGCATGGACTTCTCTGGCCTCACCGCCCCGGACGGGCGGGTGCTGCCCACCGCGGACAAGCACTCCACCGGCGGCGTGGGGGACAAGATCACCCTGCCCTTGGCCCCCCTCGTGGCCTCCTACGGCGTGGCCGTGCCGCAGCTCTCCGGCCGCGGCCTGGGCCACACCGGCGGCACCCTGGACAAGCTCGAGGCCATCCCCGGCTGGCGCGCGGACCTGACCAACGAGCAGATGATGCGCCAGCTCTCCGAGGTGGGCGCCGTGATCTGCGCCGCCGGCTCCGGCCTGGCCCCGGCGGACAAGCGGCTGTACGCGCTGCGCGACGTCACCGGCACGGTGGAGGCCATCCCGCTGATCGCCTCCTCGATCATGTCCAAGAAGATCGCCGAGGGCACCGGCGCGCTCGTGCTCGACGTGAAGTGCGGCTCCGGCGCGTTCATGAAGGACGAGGCCTCCGCGCGCGAGCTGGCTCGCACCATGGTGGACCTCGGCCGGGACGCCGGCGTGGACACCGTCGCCCTGCTCACGGACATGTCCGTGCCCCTGGGCCTGACCGCGGGCAACGCCCTCGAGGTGCGGGAGTCCGTCGAGGTGCTCGCCGGCGGCGGCCCGGCCGACGTCGTGGAGCTCACCGTGGAGCTGGCCCGCGCCATGCTCGCCGGCGCGGGGGTCACGGACGTGGACCCGGCGCAGAACCTGGCCAACGGCAAGGCGATGGACGTGTGGCACCGCATGATCGAGGCGCAGGGCGGCGACCCGCGCGCGGACCTGCCGACGGCGGCCCACACCGAGGACGTCGTCGCGGAGGCCGACGGCGTGCTCGCCGAGCTGGACGCGATGGCCGTGGGCCTGGCCGCCTGGCGCCTCGGCGCCGGGCGCGAACGCCAGGGCCAGCCCGTCCAGGCGGGCGCCGGCGTCGAGCTGCACGTGCGCCCGGGCGAGCGGGTGGCCCGCGGGCAGAAGGTGATGACCCTGCACACGGACACCCCCGAGCGGTTCGCCCGCGCGAAGGCGGCCCTGGAGGGCGGCTGGGCCGTGGCGGAGAAGGGCGAGGCCGAGGCGGCCACCCTGCGCGACCGGTCGGCGATCCTGGACCGGATCGGCTGATCCCGTGCTCGAGTGGGTCGAGGAGACGGTCCTCCACGCGGCGGCGCAGTGGTGGGTGCTGCCGCTGACCCTTGCGCTGTGCCTGCTGGACGGCATCGTCCCCGTCTTCCCCTCGGAGTCGGTGATCGTGGCCCTGGCCGCGATCGTGCGCGACGGGCAGCCGTTCTCCCTGTGGGCGCTGTGGGCCGTCGGCTTCGCCGGGGCGTTCCTCGGGGACGTCCTGGCGTACGCCATCGGGCGCGCGGTGGGCGTGGACCGGTTCCGCTGGATGCGCACGCCCCGGGTGCGGGCATCGGTCGCCGTCGCCCGCCACCACCTCAACGGGCACGGCGCCCTGCTGCTGTTCACCGGCCGGTTCATCCCGGGCGGCCGCGTGGCCATCAACCTCACGGCGGGCGCCATCCGGTACCCGCTGCACCGGTTCGTGGTCCTGGACCTGCTCTCCACCGCCGCGTGGTCCGCGTACTCGATCATGATCGCGCGCCTGACCACCGGCTGGCTGGACAACGCCCTGCTGCAGATCGCCGTCTCCGTCACCGGCGCGGCCCTCGTGGGCGTGCTGCTGGACCGGGCGCTCAAGGCCGTGCTGCGCCGCCGCCTGGGGACCGGGGTGAAGGGCCTGCGGCAGGCCGAGGGCGAGGCGCTGCGCTGAGCGCCCTGCCGTAGAGTGGCGCGCGTGACTGCCACTCAGCTTCCGGACACCGCATCCCCCTCCCCGCTCGAGGTCGACCTGGCCGCCCTGCCCAAGGTCTCCCTCCACGACCATCTCGACGGCGGCCTGCGCGTCGGCACCGTGCTGGAGCTGGCCACCGAGGCCGGCGTCGACGTCCCCGCGGACACCGTGGAGGGCCTGGCCGAGTGGATCGCCGAGCACGCCAACGGCGAGTCCCTCGAGAAGTACCTGCAGGTGTTCGCCCTGACCACCGCCGTGATGCAGACCCGCGAGCAGCTGCGCCGCGTGGCGCGCGAGTTCGTCGAGGACCTCGTCGCGGACGGCGTCGTCTACGGCGAGATCCGCTGGGCCCCCGAGCAGCACCTGGCCGGCGGGCTGAGCCTGGACGAGGCCGTCGAGGCCGTCCAGGAGGGCCTGGACGAGGCCGTGGACGCCGCCGAGGCGCAGGGCCGGCTGATCCGCGTGGGCCAGCTGATCACCGCGATGCGCCACGCGGACCGCGCCCAGGAGATCGCCGAGCTCGCCGTGCGCCATCGCGAGCGCGGCGTGGTGGGCTTCGACATCGCCGGCGCCGAGGCCGGCTTCCCGCCCTCGCGCTTCGCCGAGACCTTCACCTGGCTGGCCGCCCACCACCTGCCCGTCACCGTGCACGCCGGCGAGGGCGACGGCCTGGACTCCGTGCGCTCCGCCCTCGTGGACGGCCGCGCCCTGCGCCTGGGCCACGGCGTGCGCCTGGCCGAGGACATCTCCGTGGAGTTCGGCGGGGTGGACGAGGACGGCGAGCAGCTGGACGAGCTGACCGGCCTCGTCGACCTGGGGGAGACCGCCGCCTGGGTGCGCGACCGCCAGATCGCCCTCGAGGTCTGCCCGTCCTCGAACCTGCAGACCGGCGCCGTGGACGCCGAGGCCGGGATCGCCGGCCACCCGATCGACCTGCTCGTGCAGCTGGGCTTCCGCGTCACCGTGAACACGGACAACCGCCTGGTCTCGGACGTGTCCCTCACGGACGAGCTGTACCTGCTCGCCGAGACCTTCGGCTACTCGCTCGCGGAGCTGCTGGACCTGCAGCTCAACGCCGCCGAGGCCGCGTTCCTGGCCGTGGACGAGCGCGAGGACCTCGCGGAGATCCTCGTGGCCGGCTGGGGCGAGGTCATCTCCGGCGACGACGCCGGCCCCGTCCTGGAGGAGCTGGACGAGGACGACGAGGACGCCTGATCCTCCCGTGAGCGAGAGCGTGGACCGTCTGGTGGCGGTGGTCGAGGCTTTGCGCGACCACTGCCCCTGGACGGCCGCGCTCACCCACGGGGACCTCGCCGAGTACCTCGTGGAGGAGGCCTACGAGGCGGTGGCCGAGATCGAGGCCCGCGACGCCGCGGCGTGGGCGGACGTGCCCGCGCGGCGGGCCGACGGCGCCTACTCGGCGCTCGCCGCGGAGCTCGGCGACGTGCTGTTCCAGGTGGTGCTGCACGCGGCCGTGTCCCGGCCGCCGGGCGCCCCCGTGTCGAGCGCGGGCTTCCGCGTGGCGGACGCCGCCGACGCCCTCACCGCCAAGATGGTCCGCCGCAACCCGCTCGTGCTCACCCCCGAGGGCGCCCCGCGCTCGGCCGAGGAGCTGGCGCGGGTCACCCCGGAGGCCGTGGAGCTGGCCTGGGAAGAGGTCAAGGCGCAGGAGCGCGCCGCGGCGGGGGAGACGGCGTCAGGCGAGGCAGCGCAGGCGGGCGCGGTGGGGGCGGCCGCAGACCAGGCCTCGGAGCGTTGCGCTCACGACTCGCCGCGTGCGGAGACCTCGCAGGGCGAGTCTCGCGCGCAACGCGGGGTGCGAGAGGTTGCGGGGGAGACGGCGGGGCAGGCGGGAGGGCCTGCCGCCGACCCCGGCTTCGGCGGGATCCCCGCGCGCTTGCCCGCGCTCGCGGCGGCGGCCAAGGTCGTGGACCGGGCCGCCCGGCAGCCCGCGGACCCGCTGGCCCGGCACGCCCCCCTTTCCGGCCACCGCGCCGGCCACGTCGCTCCCGACGACGGCGTCCCCGGCTGGGGCGACGAGGCCGCCCTGGGC
>NZ_JANQCJ010000210.1:0-2260 GCF_024723355.1 Micrococcus sp. HG099
TGCCGCGCCTGGCCCCCGGCGGCGAGGCCTGGCTCGTGGTGCAGAAGAACCTCGGGGCGGACTCGCTGCTGCCGTGGATCGCAGGGATGCTCCAGGAGCAGGTGCCCGGGGAGTTCACGGCGACGCGTTCGGCCTGCCCCTGCCCGCCGCCCCCGCCGAGCAGCGGACCCCGGCCGCCCTCGCCCTCGCCGCCACGGACCCCGCGAACCCCTACGGGGCGGCCCTGGACTGGCCCTCCGTGCCGGCCGGACCGGACGGCGTCGTGCCCACGGGCCACCGGCCGGGCCGGAAGGCGGGCGCCGTCGTCGTGCTGATCCGCGGCGAGCTCGCCCTCTACATGGAGCGCGGCGGCAAGACGCTGCTGTGCTTCACGCAGGGTGCCGCCGAGCTGAAGGCCGCGGCCGAGGCGCTCGTGTGGGCGCTGCGGACCGGGAGGACCGAGCGCCTGAGCCTCGAGAAGGTCAACGGCGGGCCCGTGCTCGGCACGCCGTTGGCCGAGGCGATGCTCGCGGCGGGGTTCTACTCGAGCCCGAGCGGGCTGCGGTATCGGAGCTGAGGAGGAGGGTCGCCGCGCCCGCACGACGCTCACGCCCCACCGAGCTGTCCTGCACATGGTCGGTATGAGGGCAGTTTCGCGCCGCATGACGGCCACCTGCAGGACAGCTCGCACTGGTGGAAGGGGTGCGGGGTGCACGCAGGGTCCTGGGGAGGGGGCGAGGCGCGGTGAGGGGTGTTCGCGGCCTCCCGGGGAGGGCACGACGGCGGCGTGGGCCGCGGCACCGGGGCGGAGCGCGGGCCGGGAGGGGCGGACACGCGGGGGGCCGGCGAGTAGGTTCGCGGGCATGAGCGAGACCACCACCGATCCCGGCCTGCCGGACGACGTCGGCGTCGACGCGGGCGCCGACCCCACGGGCACCGCCCCGGCCCCCGAGGCCCTCGAGGAGTCCATGCCGCACCCCTCGGACCCCTCGGTCACCCCGTTCCTCATGTTCGAGGGCGATGCCGGCGCGGCCATGGACGCCTATCTCAGCGTGTTCGTCGAGCACCTGCCCGTCACGGAGGTCCGCCGCGACCTCTTCGACGACTCCTCGCCCCGCGGCGCCGACTGGGCCGGCAAGGTGCTGCACGGCGAGCTCGAGGTCGCCGGCCAGCGGCTGCGCTTCTTCGACTCCTTCACCTCGCACGGGTTCACGTTCACCCCGGCGATCAGCCTGTTCGTCGAGCTCCCGGACCCCACGGCGGTGGACGCGGTCCACGACGCCCTGATCGCCGGCGGCGGCCAGGACTACATGCCGCCCGGCGACTACGGCTTCTCCCGGCGCTTCGCCTGGGTCGGGGACCGGTTCGGCGTGACCTGGCAGCTGAACGCGGCCTGACGGGGACGGTGAGCGCCGGTGCCTGAGGGCGACTCCCTCGTCCGCGTGGCCCATCGGCTGCGCCCGGTGCTGGCGGGCCGCGCCCTGACCCACGCCGACCTGCGGGTGCCGCAGCACGCCACCGCGGACCTGACCGGGTGGACGGTGGCCGCGGTGGAGCCGCGCGGCAAGTACCTGCTGATGCGGCTCACCCCGCCGGCGGACCGCGGCGGCGCGCGCCCGCTCACCCTCGTCTCCCACCTGAAGATGGAGGGCCGCTGGCTGGTCTCCGCCCTCGACGCGCGATGGGGCGCCCCCGCCTGGCAGGTCCGCGCGGTGCTGGAGACGGCGGAGCACCGGGTGCTCGGCGCCCAGCTGGGGATGCTCACGCTCGTCCCCACGGACCGGGAGGACACCGTCCTCGGCCACCTCGGCCCGGACCTGCTGGACCCCGCGTGGGACGGCTCCGAGGAGGCCGCGGCGGCGCTGCTCGCCGAGGGGACGCGGCGGCTGACCGCCCGACCCGAGCGCCCCGTGGGCCTGGCGCTGCTGGACCAGCGCACCACGTGCGGGATCGGCAACATCTACCGCTGCGAGTCCCTGCTGCTGGCCGGGATCGACCCGCACCGCCCGGTGGGCGCGGTCCCGGACGTCCCGGGGCTGCTGACGATCGCCCGGGACCTGCTGCGCGCCAACGTCCCCCCGGCCGCCCCGTTCCTCGGCTGGCCGCGCACCACCACGGGGGTGCGAGCGAACCCGGACCGGCCCTACGGGATCGAGGTGGTTGTGGCGGACCGCGGCTTCCCGCCGGGGCTGCCCGCCGCCGTCGGGAGCGGGACCGCCGCGGACCCCGCGGCGGACCCCGGAGCCGACCGGACGGCGTCCGGCCCCGCCCTCGGCCGGCC
>NZ_JANQCJ010000211.1:0-2243 GCF_024723355.1 Micrococcus sp. HG099
CGCCGGCACCGCCTCCGTGGACGCCGCCACCGGCGAGTTCCGCGGCGAGGCCCAGCCCGCCCGCGAGGGCGAGATCTCCGCGACCTTCGTCGCCCCGCCGGTCAACGCGGACGCCGTCCGCCAGGGCTCGGCCGGCTCGGCCGACGCCGACCGCGGCGACATCGAGGGCCCCCGCACCCTCGGCGCGCCGGCCGCCGTCCCGGGCGCCGCCGCCTCCGACGACCGGGACGCCTCCGACCGTTGACGGACCGTCCCGCGTCCTCCTCACCCCGCGGCGGATCCACGGTCGGTCCCGCCCCCGGGCTCCCGGACGCGCGCATCCGCGGCCTCCTCCTGCTCGTGCTCGTGCTCCTCGGCGGGCTCGCGCTGCGCCTGGTGTACGTGCAGGGCGTGGACCCCACGGGCCAGGCCGCCGCGGCCATGGACAAGCGCCTGACGCATCAGGAGACCCTGCCCGAGCGCGGGTCGATCCTCGACCGGGACGGCGACGTGCTGGCCTCGAGCGTGCGCCGCTACGACATGGTGGTGGACCAGCGCCTCGTCAAGGACTTCAACGAGTGGGACCGCGAGGCCCGCAAGACGGTCCTCGTGGACGTGGACTCGCGGCTGGCCAGCCTGGCCGAGGTGCTCGAGCTGCCCGAGGAGCAGGTCCGCGAGGCCACGATCGGCTCCCGCCCGTACAACGTGGTGAAGCGCTCCGTGACCCCGGAGATGCGCGACGCCGCCATGGCGCTCAAGGTCCCCGGGCTGCTCGCGGAGCCGGTGGACCGGCGCGTGTACCCCAACGGCTCGGTGGCCGGCAGCATCGTCGGGTTCATGGGCGGGGACGGCACGCCGCTGGAGGGCCTGGAGCTCAGCCAGGACGACGTCATGACCGGCACCCCCGGCACCCGCACCTTCGAGGTCGGCGCGGACGGCATCCGCATCCCCAACGCGCCGCTCGAGGAGGTCCCCGCCGTCGACGGCGCCGACCTGCGCCTCACCCTGGACAAGGACGCCCAGTGGTTCGCCCAGGAGACGATGGGCGCCCTCGCCGCCGAGCACGACGCGGAGTGGGCCAACGCCGTCGTGCTGGACGCGAAGACGGGCGACGTGCTCGTCATGGCGGACTCCACCACCGTGGACCCCGCGGACCCGGAGGGCACCGAGCCCTACTTCCGCTCCTCGACGGTGATGAGCACCCCCTACGAGCCCGGCTCCACCGGCAAGGCCCTGCCGATCGCGGCCGCCCTCGACGCCGGGGCCGCCACGGCCACGGACGGCTACACCGTCCCCAGCAGCCAGGAGTTCAACGGGCAGACCATCCGCGACTTCGCCCCGCACGAGACCTACGACATGACGGTCGCCGGCATCTTCGCCCGCTCCTACAACACCGGCACCGTGCAGGTGGCGGAGGAGATCAGCGACGAGCTGCGCTACGAGTACATGCGCTCCTTCGGCGTCGGCAAGCCGATCGACCTGGGCCTGCCCCGCACCGCGGGCGGCGTCCTCGTGCCCCCCGGGGAGTGGGACGGACGCCAGCGGCTCACCACCGCGTTCGGACAGGGCTACACCCAGACCACCCTGCACACCGCGCAGATGTACCAGGCGATGGCCAACGGCGGCGTCATGGAGCCCGCGCGGCTGATCGACGCCACGGTGGACGGGGACGGCGCGGAGAAGCGCTGGGAGCCGGCCGCGGAGCCGCACCGGGTGGTCTCGGAGGCCACCGCCGCCGACATGCTGCGCATGATGGAGACCGTGGTGACGCAGGGGACCAGCAAGGCCGCGGCCATCCCCGGCTACCGGGTGGGCGGCAAGTCCTCCACCGCGGAGGCCGCGAGCGACACCGGCCGCTACGACGGCTACAACTTCGGCTTCACCGCCGTCGCCCCGCTGGACGACCCGCGGTTCGTGGTCTCGGTGTCCATGCACCGGCCCCCGTCCCAGCTGGGCTCGCGCGCGGTGACGAGCGCCGCCGCGCAGATCATGGAGCACATGCTCCGCCAGGCGGACGTGCCGGCCGACGGCGCCGCCCCGCAGGACTACGACGTGTTCGTCGACGACCCCCAGGACCGACCGTGGTGACGCCTCCGAGCCCGCCGCCCATCCCCCAGGAGCACCGCATGAGCAGCCAGCCCGCGCAGCCGGAGCCGCCGACGCCCGCCCAGCAGGACGCCGCCTTCCGGCCCTCCCGGACGCCCGCCACGCCGTGGGACGAGCTGACCCGCGCCCTGCAGGCGGCCGGCGTGGCCGCCCGGACC
>NZ_JANQCJ010000212.1:0-2200 GCF_024723355.1 Micrococcus sp. HG099
GCCCGGAGGCGTGCAGCGAGGCCGGGTTGCCGGGCAGCGCGGCCGCCTCGGCCAGGGCCGCGAGCGCGCTCGGACGCACCGCCGTGGTGGCGGCGTGGTCCAGGTGCACGCGCTCCACGAGGGGGCGCGGGGTCGCGGCGGAGGGCATCGGACCAGTGTACGAGCCGCCCGCGCGGGCCCGCCCGCGCGGGCCCGCCCGGCCTCGGCGGTGCGCACGATGCGGGACGGTGCTCCTGTGCCGCCCGCCTGCCCAGGGGTGCGGCGATCCCGGGTCCGTCCGATGCGCCAGAATGTCGCCATGGCCCTGACCGAGCTCGCCCTGCGCCACCCCGTCCGCCGCTTCGCCCGCCGCGAGGTGGACTTCCGCCGTCGCATCCTGACGATGGCCGTGGTGAACCGCACCCCGGACTCCTTCTACGACGACGGCGCGGCGTTCGCCCTCGAGGCCGCCGTGGACCAGGCCCGGGCGGCCGCCGAGGCCGGCGCGGAGTGGGTGGACGTGGGCGGGGTCCCGTTCGCGCCCGGCCCCGCCCTGGACCCCGGCGAGGAGGCCCGGCGGGTGGTGCCGCTCATCGCGGCCCTGCGCGGGGAGGCCGCCGAGCGCTCCGAGGCCGTGGCCGGGCTGATCCTCTCCGCGGACACGTTCGAGCCCGCCGTCGCCGAGGCGGCCATCGCGGCGGGCGCCGACGTCGTCAACGACACCTCCGGCCTCGTCCACGCGGACCTGGGCCGCGTGGTGGCCGCCTCGCAGGCCCACCTCGTGGTCACCCACTCGCTGGCGCACGTCCACGGCCCCCGGGCGGTGGTGCCGCAGCCCCGGTACGGCGACGTCGTCGCGGAGGTTCGCGAGCACCTGCTGCGCACCGTGGAGCGGGCCGTCGCCCTGGGCGTCCCCGAGGAGCGGATCATCGTGGACCCGGGGCACGACCTGAACAAGAACACCCTGCACACGCTCGAGATCACGCGGCGGCTGGACGAGATCGCCGCGCTCGGGCTCCCCGTCCTGGCCGCCGTGTCCAACAAGGACTTCATCGGCGAGAGCCTGGACCAGCACCGCCATGAGCGCCTCGCCGGCTCGCTCGCCGCCGCCGTGGCCTGCGTGCACGGCGGCGCCCGGATCCTGCGCATGCACGACGCCGCCGCGTCCGTCTCCGCCGCCCGCCTGCTCGAGTGCGTGTTCGGCTGGCGCGAGCCCGCCCGCCTGGTGCACAACATGGGCGAGGCCAACCCCGCCCCGGACCGCACCTCCCTGGCCGAGCACCGTGCCGGCCGCGTCCGGGCCGGAGGGACGCGGTGAGGCGCCTGGCCACCGCCGGCCCGGAGCTCTCGGACGAGGACCTGCTCGCCCTGCGCCGCGCCCCCTCCCCCCAGGACGCCCCGGGGCCGTGGGTGCGCGCCGTGTTCGTGTCCTCCCTGGACGGGGCCACCGCCCTGGACGGCCGCTCGGGCACGCTCGGCTCGCCGGCGGACCGACGGCAGTTCGCGCTCGCCCGCACGGACGCGGACGTGATCCTCGTGGGCGCCGGCACCGTGCGCGCCGAGGGCTACGCCGGCCCCCTCGTGGACGCCGCCGCCCGGGCCCGCCGCGCCGCCCGGGGCCTGCCGGAGCACCCGGCCGTGGCCGTCGTGACCGGCTCGCTGGACCTGGACCCGGACGGCGAGTTCTTCCGCGCCGCCCCCGGGCGCCCGTGGGTGATCGCCTCCGAGCGGGCCGTCGCGGCCCGGCCGGAGCGCGCCGCGGCGCTGGCGGAGGTCGCCGACGTGCTGACCGCCGGCGTCCGGGACGTCGAGCCGCGGGAGCTGCTGGCGCTCCTGGCCGGCCGCGGCGTGCGCGTCGTCCACTGCGAGGGCGGGCCGACCCTGTTCGGCGCCCTCGCCGCCGCCGGCGCCGTGGACGAGCTGATCCTCACCCTGTCCTCCCTGCTGGCCGGCGGGGCGGGGCCGCGCCTCATCCCCGCCGTGGAGGGGATCGGGCTGCCGGCGCGGATGCTCCCCCACCACGTGCTCACCCAGGACGGGGACCTCTACCTGCGCCTGCTCCACGAGCGCCACGCGGCCCTGCTGGCCGACGCGCCCGGGCTCGACGGACGGGCGGGCACGGGTCGATGAGCGCCGCAGACGAGCACCGCACGGCCTACGAGGTCCTCGGCGTGGACCGCGACGCCGACGACGCGGCCGTGCGCCGCGCCTACCGGGCCGC
>NZ_JANQCJ010000213.1:0-2171 GCF_024723355.1 Micrococcus sp. HG099
GCTCGAGGCCGTCCGGGACGACGCCCTCGCCGGCCGGCCGGACGCCTCGGAGGAGTGCATCCTGCTCAACCCGCCGTTCCACGACGGCAACGCGGTCGACCCCGCCGTGGCGCACCGCCTGGTCGCCGAGGCGGCCCGCGTGCTGGCCACGGGCGGGCGCCTGTGGTGCGTGTGGAACTCCCACCTGCGCCACCGCCCCGTGCTCGAGGCCGAGGTGGGCCCGACGCGCCAGGTCGCCCGAGACCGCACCTTCACCGTGACGGTCTCCACCCGCCGCTGACGGGCCCGCGCCCCGTCGGTCCGACGTCCGGGTCGGCCGGGCAGGCCCGGCGCGGTCCGCAGACCGCCCCGCAGACGACGACGCCCCGCCCCTCCGTGCAGGAGGGGCGGGGCGTCGGGGTGCGTCACCGACCGTCAGCGACGGTCAGGCGACGGCGCTCAGTTGCCGGTGAGCTTCTCGCGCAGGGCGGCGAGGGCCTCGTCCGAGGCCAGGGTGCCGCCGTCCGAGGCCGGGGCCTCGGAGGAGTAGGACGAGCCGCCCATGCCCGCACCGGTGTCGGCGCCGGCGTTGGCCTCCTCCTCGAAGGAGCGGCGCACCTGCTCCTTGTGCTGCTCCCAGCGGGACTGGGCGTCGGCGTACTGCTGCTCCCAGGCGGCGCGCTCGGACTCGAAGCCCTCCATCCACTCGTTGGACTCGACGTCGAAGCCCTCGGGGTACTTGTAGTTGCCCTCCTCGTCGTACTCCGCGGCCATGCCGTAGAGCGCCGGGTCGAACTCGGTGCCCTCGGGGTCCACGCCCTCGTTGGCCTGCTTGAGGGACAGGGAGATGCGGCGACGCTCGAGATCGATGTCGATGACCTTGACGAACAGCTCGTCGTTGACCGACACGACCTGCTCGGCGGTGTCGATGTGGCGCGAGGCCAGCTCGGAGATGTGCACGAGGCCCTCGATGCCGTCCTCGACGCGCACGAACGCGCCGAAGGGCACCAGCTTGGTGACCTTGCCCGGCACGACCTGGCCGAGGGCGTGGGTGCGGGCGAAGAGCTGCCACGGGTCCTCCTGGGTCGCCTTCAGCGACAGGGAGACACGCTCGCGGTCCATGTCCACCTCGAGGACCTCGACGGTGACCTCCTGGCCCACCTCGACGACCTCGGACGGGTGGTCGATGTGCTTCCAGGACAGCTCGGAGACGTGCACGAGGCCGTCCACGCCGCCCAGGTCGACGAAGGCGCCGAAGTTGACGATGGAGGACACGGTGCCGTTGCGGACCTGGCCCTTCTCCAGCTTGTGGAGGAAGTTGGAGCGGACCTCGGACTGGGTCTGCTCGAGCCAGGCGCGGCGGGAGAGCACCACGTTGTTGCGGTTCTTGTCCAGCTCGATGATCTTCGCCTCGAGCTTCTGGCCGATGTAGGGGGCCAGGTCGCGCACGCGGCGCATCTCGACGAGCGAGGCCGGGAGGAAGCCGCGCAGGCCGATGTCCAGGATGAGGCCGCCCTTGACGACCTCGATGACGGTGCCCTCGACGACGCCGTCCTCCTCCTTGATCTTCTCGATGTCGCCCCAGGCGCGCTCGTACTGGGCGCGCTTCTTGGAGAGGATCAGGCGACCCTCCTTGTCCTCCTTGGTGAGGACCAGGGCCTCGACGGTGTCGCCCACGGCCACGACCTCGTCCGGGTCCACGTCGTGCTTGATGGACAGCTCGCGGGACGGGATGACGCCCTCGGTCTTGTAGCCGATGTCGAGCAGGACCTCGTCGCGGTCCACCTTGACGACGGTGCCCTCGACGAGGTCGCCATCGTTGAAGTACTTGATGGTCGCGTCGATGGCAGCGAGCAGGTCCTCGGCGGTGCCGATGTCGTTGATGGCGACCTGCGGGGCGTTGGAAGTGGTGGTCATGTAGGAGGGACTCCGTTGGGATCAGGGGTCACGCCGGGATCCGTGCCGTCGGTCGACGGCGTCCGGGCGCCTCAGGCGCCCCACCCGGCGTGGGTCGTGATGGACATGTTTCAAGTGCGCACGAATGTGCTCGACCAGCGTATCAGAACCCCGTGAGCAGGTGCACCGCGGCCGCGGGGGCCAGCAGCGCGTCCAGCCGGGCGGCCGCGCCCGGCTCCCGCTCGTCCACGACGCCGGCCCGCACGAGCGCGCCGGCGCGCACGCCGCCGAGCCAC
>NZ_JANQCJ010000214.1:0-2130 GCF_024723355.1 Micrococcus sp. HG099
CGCGCGCGAGTTCTTCCAGACCCTCGCCGAGATCCAGTTCGAGTCCGGCTACCCGTACATCGTGTTCGAGGACACCGTGAACCGCGCCAACCCGATCAAGGGCCGGATCACCATGTCCAACCTCTGCCCCGTTCCAGCCAGCGCGTGCATGGCGCGCCGCGGCCCCGCGGGATCCTCCCGGACGAGCACCGGGTGCTCCGCCAGGCCCGCACCCTGGACGTGCTCCTGCGCCACGTGGCCGACGCGCTGCCGGCCGCGCGCGTGCTCACCGGGCTGCGCCTGGCCGGCCGCTGGGGCCGGCCCCTCGACGTCGACCACGCCGTGCTGTGCGGGCACCGCCTGGCGCTCGTGGGCTCCGTGATGGTCCCGGAGGGCGCCTACACGTGGGACGGGTCCGACCTGCGCTCGCGCGGGCGGCCGGTGGCGCCCCCGCAGCTGGGGCCCGCCATGATGGCCTGGCAGCAGGTGCTCCCCCAGGCCACGGTGGGCGGATTCGTGCACGTGATGACGGACCGCGACGCCCTCCACGGGCCCGTGATCCGCCACGCCCGCGGGGCCGACGACCCCGGCGCCCGGGCCGACCTGCTCACCGCCCCGCCCGCCCCCGGCCGGCAGTTCGTCCGCGACCTGCTCCTGTTCCTCGGCACGGGCGAGGACCCGGACCTGGTGGACCGCCGCGTGCTCGGCACCCTCGTCGAGCGGCTGCACTGACCCGGGTCCGCGTCCCGGTCCCCGTGCTCCGGGCCGCGGAGGGGCCGCGCCACTAGGCTGAGCGCGTGTCCGACTCCCCCGCCCCGCCCCGCCCGAACCCCCACGAGGGCGCCGAGCGCGCGCCCGCGCCCGGCACCCCCCGCTTCCGCATCCTGCTGCTGACGCCCGAGATCCCCGGCAACACCGGCAACGCGATCCGGCTCGCCGCGATCACCGGGGCCGAGCTGCACCTGGTGGAGCCGCTGGGCTTCGGCTTCCAGGACGCGCACCTGCGGCGCGCCGGCCTGGACTACCACGACCTCGCCGTGGTCACCGTGCACCCGGACCTGGACGCCGCCCTGGCCGCGCTCGCCCCGGCCCGCGTGCTGGCGTTCACGGCGCGCGGGCGGGTGCGGCACGACCGGGTGGACTACCGGCCCGGGGACGTGCTGCTCTTCGGCCGCGAGTCGACGGGGCTGCCCGAGGAGGTCGTCGCCGACCCCCGCGTCGCCGAGACCGTCGCGCTGCCCATGCAGCCCTCGCGGCGCTCGCTGAACCTCGCGAACGCCGTGTCCGTCGCCGTCTACGAGGCGTGGCGTCAACACGGGTTCGCCGGTGCGGCGTCCGAGACCGATTCCCTAGACTGAGGCCACCATGCAGACTCCTGACGCGTCCGAGCCCCGGGCCGACCGCTCCGCAGCGGCCGGCGCGCCCGCCCTGGACACCCTGCTCCGCCGCAGCGCCGAGGGCGACCGCGCGGCCTTCTCCGCGTTCTACGACGCCACGGTGCCGTGGGTGCACGGCCTGGCCTCGGCGATGTTCCGCTCCGCGGACGACGCCGCGGAGGCCACGACCCGCACCTACCTGACCGCGTGGGAGGAGGCGTCCGAGGCCGGGCTGGACCTGAGCGAGCACGACGCCGCCTCCCACCGCGAGCGCCAGGTGTTCACGTGGCTCGAGGTCCTGGCGCACCGCGTGATGACCACGCTCCTGCGCACGGACGGCCTCCCCGAGGCCGGGCACGGGCTGCTCCCGGACCGCGCCGGGCCCGGCTCGGCCGGACCCGCCGAGCGGCCCGAGGACCTGGGCTCCCGGGTGGACCCGGCCGCGTTCGAGGCAGTGCGCCTGGCCTGGCTGGGCGGGCTCACGGACCGGCAGGTCGCCGAGCGGATGGGCCGCCCGGTGGCCGAGTCCCGCACGCTGCTGCGCGACGGCGTCCGGCAGGTCGTCGAGGCGCACCGCGCGCTGACCCGCGACGCGGCGGACCGCTCGCCGGAGACGTCCGCGCGCCCGGCGCTGGCCACCTCGGTCCGCGAGGACGTCGAGGCGGGCCACGCCCTGGAGCTGGCCGACCTCTCGGCCGTCCACGCCCTGGAGACCGCCGGCCACACCGCGGCGGTCTCGGCGGGGCCCGGCTTCTTTTAACCACTCCCGGCCCCC
>NZ_JANQCJ010000215.1:0-2087 GCF_024723355.1 Micrococcus sp. HG099
GGGCAGCCCCGCGACGTCGAGGCCGCCGCCGTGGGACGGGGCCGCGCCGTCGTCATCGAGGGCGGGGCTGAGGGCCCAGTGGGCCACCGTGAGCACGCGGCCGGTGGGGGAGCGGTCCACGGCGCCGAAGGCGGCCAGCTGCTCGAGGTGCCGGACGGGGCCCGGGACGGTCTCCGCCGCGACGCGGGCGGCGGCGTCGGCGAGCTCCTCGTCGGCGGCGAGCCAGGTGCCCGGCAGCGCCCAGCGGTCCAGGAACGGCTCGCGCATCCGCGGCACGAGGGCCACATGCAGGCGGGGCGCCCCGGAGGGGTCCGGGCGCACGCCGAAGACGGCCGTGGAGACGGCCACGGTGACGCGGGCCTCGGGTGCGGGCACGGCGGACTCCTCGGGAGGGACCGGCGGGGATGTTCTGGTCAGTATGACACTCTTCTCCGCGTGCAGAAAAAGTTGATATGACCATAAGTGATCAGGGGTCGCCCCGCCGCCCGCCCGTTAGCCTGGAGCGCGTGAGCACCCCTGACCCCTCCGCATCCGCCGCCCCCTCCGACGCCGCCCTCGCCTCCGACGTGATCGGCGACGGGCCGCACCGCGTCGCCTTCCTCCACGGCCTCATGGGCCGGGGCAGGAACTTCACGGGCCCCGCCAAGGCGCTCGCGGACGACTTCACGGTGGAGCTCCTCGACCTGCCGGACCACGGCCGGTCCCCCTGGACGGACCGGGTGGACTACCAGGAGATCGCGGACCGGGTGGCGGAGCACCTGCGGGCCGGCCTGGCCGCGGACGGCCCGGTGCACGTGCTCGGCCACTCGATGGGCGGCAAGGTCGCCATGGTGCTGGCCCTGCGCCACCCGGACCTCGTGGACCGCCTGATCGTGGAGGACATCTCCCCGCGGCTGTCCCCGCAGGCCACCGACGAGTTCGTGCACCTGCTCGGCACCATGCTGCGCATGGACCTGGACTCCTACGAGTCCCGCGCCGAGGCGGACGCGGTGATGGCCGAGCACGTGCACGACGCGCGGGTGCGCGGCTTCCTGCTCCAGAACCTGCGCCGCGAGGGCGGCCGGTTCGCGTGGCAGCCCAACGTGGCCATGCTCTTCGAGCACCTGGAGGCGGTCGGCTCCTTCCCGGACCCGGCGGCGCCGGAGGACCCGGACCGCGTGTTCGACCGCCCGGTGCTGTGGCTGGCGGGCGCGAATTCCGACTACGTGCGGGACGAGGACGTGCCGCGCATGAAGGACCTGTTCCCGCGCGTCGTCCGGGTCACGGTCCGCGACGCGGGGCACTGGCTCCACGCGGACCAGCCGGAGGCGTTCGTCTCGGCCGTGCGCACGTTCCTCACGGCGGACTGAGGCGGTGCGCGTGCCCGCCGCGCCGGTGCGGATCGCTGGCGTGGACCTCGCGGCCGCGCCGGAGCGCACCGGCTGGGCCGTCCTGGAGCTGACGGCGCTGCCGTCCCCGGACGGCAGGGGTGCGTCCGGGCGGCTGGCGGCGGCGGGCCGCGGCCTCGACGACGGCGCCCTCCTGGACCTGCTGGCCTCGGCCGCGCTCACCGGCGTGGACGTGCCCGTCGGCTGGCCGGCGCCCTTCCGCGCGCTTCTCGACGGGGCATGCGACCCTGACGGCGGCGCCCTCGGCGCGGGCGGCCCCGCATGGCGCCGGGAGATGACCCTGCGGGAGACGGACCACGCCGTCACCGCGCGGACCGGCCTGCGGCCGCTGTCCGTGGCGGCGGACCGGATCGCCCATCCCGCGCTGCGGTGGGCCGCCGTGGCCGCCGAGGGACGCCGTCGGAGGCTGGCGCTGCCGCTCGAGGGCCCCGTGGCCGACCCCGTTCCGGAGGGCGGCGCCGCCCGGGCGTGCGAGGTGTATCCGGCCGGCACGCTGCACGTGTGGGGGCTGGCCCACCGCGGCTACAAGGCGTCCGCGAGGGAGCCGGGGTCGGGCGTACGCGCGGCGATCCTCGCCGGCGTCGAGGCGAGGCACCCCGGCGTGGACCTCTCCGCCGGCCACGTGGCCGCCCTCGCCTCGGACGACGTGCTGGACGCCGTCGTCGCCGCCCTGTCCGCCGCGTGGGCGGCCGGGGGCTG
>NZ_JANQCJ010000216.1:0-2085 GCF_024723355.1 Micrococcus sp. HG099
GCGCGCGGCCTCGGCCTCGGCGGCGCGGGCGTGCGCGAGCACGGCGGTCAGCGCGGCCATCTCCTCCGGGTCCAGCTCGACGCCGCGCAGCTGCAGCGGGTCGGCCGTCGTCGGCTCGGCCGCGGCGTCGTCGGGCGTCCCGGCGGCGTTCGGGGTGCGGGGCTCGTGCGGGGCGCTCACAGCGGCATGTTCCCGTGCTTCTTGGCGGGGCGGGCCTCGCGCTTGTGCAGGGTGGCGCGCAGGGCGCGGATGAGGGCGCCGCGGGTGGCGTGCGGGGGCACGACGGCGTCCACGTAGCCGAGCTCGGCGGCCTGGTACGGGTTGAGCAGCTCGGCCTCGTAGTCCGCGACGATCTCGGCGCGGCGGGCGTCGACGTCGCCGCCGGCCTCCTGCGTGGCCTTGAGGTCGCGGCGGTACAGGATGTTCACCGCGCCCTGGGCGCCCATCACGCCGATCTGCGCGCTGGGCCAGGCGAGGTTGAGGTCCGCGCCGAGCTTCTTGGAGCCCATCACGATGTACGCGCCGCCGAAGGCCTTGCGGGTGATCACGGTCAGCTTCGGCACGGTGGCCTCGGCGTACGCGTAGATCAGCTTGGCGCCGCGGCGGATGATGCCGTTGAACTCCTGGTCCGTGCCGGGCAGGAAGCCGGGCACGTCCACGAGCGTGAGGATGGGGATGTTGAAGGCGTCGCAGAACCGCACGAAGCGCGCGGCCTTCTCCGAGGCCGCGATGTCCAGGGTGCCGGCCAGCTGCTGCGGCTGGTTGGCGACGACGCCCACGGACATGCCGTCCAGGCGCGCCAGGCCGGTGATCACGTTGGGGGCGTAGAGCTCCTGCAGCTGCAGCAGGTGGCCCTCGTCCACGATCGCCCCGATGACCTCGAGCATGTCGTACGGCTGGTTGGCCGAGTCCGGGACGATCTCGTCCAGGGCGAGGTCCTCGTCCGTGGTCTCCGGGTCCGCCGCCTCGAACGTCGGGGCCTCGGCGAGGTTGTTGGAGGGCAGCAGCTCGAGCAGCTCCTGCACGTAGGCGATCGCGTCCTCCTCGGAGGAGGCCATGTAGTGGGCGGTGCCGGAGGTGGAGTTGTGGGAGCGGGCGCCGCCCAGGGTCTCCATGTCCACGTCCTCGCCGGTGACGGTCTTGATCACGTCCGGGCCGGTGATGAACATGTGCGAGGTCTGGTCCACCATCACCACGACGTCGGTGAGCGCGGGGGAGTAGGCCGCGCCGCCGGCGGAGGGGCCCATGATCAGGGAGATCTGCGGGATCATCCCGGAGGCCAGGACGTTGTTCCGGAAGATGTCCGCGAACTGGGCGAGCGAGGCGACGCCCTCCTGGATGCGGGCGCCGCCGCCGTCGAGGATGCCGATCACGGGGCAGCCGTTGCGGGCCGCGAACTCCTGGACCTTCACGATCTTCTGGCCGTTGCGCTCGGAGAGGGAGCCGCCGAACACGGTGAAGTCCTGGGAGTAGACGGCCACCTGACGGCCGTCCACGGTGCCGAAGCCGGAGACGAGGCCGTCGCCCGCCGGGTGCTTGGCGTCCATGCCGAAGGCGGTGGTGCGGTGCACGGCGAGGGCGTCCAGCTCCACGAACGAGCCCTCGTCCAGGAGGAGGTCGATCCGCTCGCGGGCGGTGTGCTTGCCGCGCGCGTGCTGCCGCTCGACGGCGCCCTCGCCGCCGGGCGCGGCCGTGGCCTCGAGCCGCCGGTGCAGGTCGGCCAGCCGGCCCGCCGTGGTGGTCAGATCGGGATCGCTCAACACGTCCTCCTTGTGGTGGTCCGCCAGATGCTCCAGCTCAGCGGCCAGTGTACGGGCCGGGGGAGCGCGCGGCCGTTGGAGGAAGTCCACAATCCGGGGGGCGACGGCGGTGGACCGGCCCCGCGGGTGCCGGCGGCGGGGGCCGCGGGCACCCAGGGACGGGCCAGGGTCGGCGTGTATACCTGAGGGAATGCACACACCCCACGACCCCGCCGCCCCGGTCCTGGTCTGGCTGGACTCGGCCGGGTCCACCCAGGACGAGGTGCTCGCGCGCGTGGGCCGCCAGGGCCCGCGCCACGGACTGGCCGTGGCCACCGCGGACCAG
>NZ_JANQCJ010000217.1:0-1829 GCF_024723355.1 Micrococcus sp. HG099
GCGGCAGGACCGCGAACTGGTCCTGCCACCCACGCCAAGCCTCAGCCCCTGCCAGTTAGCACGAGCTTGCCGTGGACGCCTCCGGCTTCGAGCAGTCGGTGCGCCCGGCTGATGTCCGTCAGTGGGAGCGTGTCCACCACGACGGGTCGCAGGAGACCAGCTTCGGCTGCTCGTGCGACCTCGTCCAGCAGGGTTCTGTCGGGGTTACCCAGCAGCACCCTCACGCGTCGGGTGCCATGCATCGCAGAGGCAGCCACGTAGGCGAGGCTCCGCAGCGGGCGATCGAAGTCGACGGTGATGGTCACCATCCGCCCCTTCCTGGTCAGGCGAGACCGGAACTGCCTCAGCTGCGAGCCGCGGGTGTCGAAGATGACGTCGTAGGGCTCGAGCTCGCGCGGATCCGTCCGGTAGTCGATGACCTCGTCGGCCCCCAGGCCGCGCACGAAGTCAGTGCTGGATTCGCTGGCCAAGGCCGTGACATGGGCTCCGAGCATCTTGGCGACCTGCACGGCGACACTGCCGACGCCTCCTGCCCCGCCGCGGACCAGCACGCGTTCACCATGGCGCAGCCGGGCAGTGTCGCGGAGAGCGGTCAGCGCGGTGGTGCCGCCGGCCAGCAGGGTGACTGCCTCGGTCGGCCCGAGGCCGCTCGGTGCCGCAGAGACGCGCCCCGCCGGGACGGCGACGTACTCGGCGGCTGAGCCGGTCGCACTACCCTCGGCGACGGTGCCCCACACACGATCTCCGACGGTGAGGCCGGTCGCGCCGTCGCCGAGCTCGACGACGACTCCGACGAAGTCTATGCCGATCGACTTCGGGAAGCGCCTGCCCGAGGCCAGCCTGAGCTTTCCCTCCCGCTTGGCGAGATCGCCGCCATTGACCGATGCGGCCTCCACCCGGACAAGGACCTCCGCCGGACCGTGATGCGGTCGCGGAACGTCGACGACTTTCAGGACCTCAGGCGGTCCGTACTCCGTGAACAACGCAGCTCGCATCATTGGCGCAGCGTGGCCTGAGTGCAGGCCGTCTCCGTCTCGTGGCACATTCACCTCGCCAGACCCTCCGGGTGGAAGCGCTCGACGCGGTCTCGCTGGCTGGCCATCTCCCAGTAGATCTCTGCCAGCTCGGCCGGGTCGGCGACGGGGACGCGGGGCCCGCCGTGCTCGTCGAAGGCGGCCGCGGCCTTGGCCGAGGCCTCGCTGCCGTCGATGAGCGAGGCAATGGTCAGAACCCCGACGTAGACGCCTTGGTCTGCGACCTCGGCGTGGAGGCCGTGGAGGTAGTTGCGGGTCGAGGCCATGACGGTGCCGAGACCGGCGAGGTTCGGCATGGGCGCGGCCGCCGAGTTCCCGTCAGCCAAGAGGAACGCACCACCCCCTCGCTCCGACCACTCCGGCAGGAGCGCGTGCGCGATCTCCACGGGCGTGAGCAGCAGCAGTGGAATCAATGCCTGGAGGTCGGTCGCTCGCAGGTCGACGGCCCGGGTGAAGGAGTGGTCGAGCCCGATCGGGCCGTACTCGGCGACGTCGATCCGGCCGAACCTCTCCCGGATGGCGGCGACGAGGCCGGGGACGACTGCGGGGTCGACGAGGTCGGCGGGGAACGCCGCCGCCTCGATCCCCTCGGCCTCCAGCTCGCCGACGAGCGCGTCGAGCCGTTCCCTGCGCCTGGCGACGAGGGCGACCTGGTATCCCTCGCGGCCGAACCTGCGCGCGACGGCCTGGCCGAGACCCGTTCCCGCTCCGAACACGGCGATGACTTTGGACATGACTGTTCCTCCCTACATGACTGAATTACTTGACCGGCAGTCAAGTTGTACTCATGTCAGA
>NZ_JANQCJ010000218.1:0-2025 GCF_024723355.1 Micrococcus sp. HG099
CAGCAGGGCCCCCCCGCCGCTGACCGGCGGCAGGACGGCGTGCACGCGCACCCCGTCCACACGGGCGTCGGCCAGCGGCACAGCGGCGTCGAGGCGGCGCCCCGCGCGGTGCACCAAGCGCACGGCGAGGGCCTGGGCCGCGTGCGGGTCGAGGCGCTGGCGGCGGCGCAGAAGGCCCTCGGCGCCGTCGGTCCACACGGCGCCGGAGCCGTCCACGAGCACGTCGGTGACGCCGGGCGCGCGGACCCACCCGGCGAGCGGCCCGAACCCGTCCAGCTCGTCCACGAGCGCGGCCACGCGCGGATCCGTCGCGGAGACGCCGATCGCCTCCGCGACGAGCGGGGCGAGCGCGGGCTCCTGCCCCTCGGCCGCCGCGGCACGGGCCTCGGCGACCCGGCGGCGCACGGCGTCCGCCTCCGGGTCCGGTGTCGTGGGCGGCGGGTCTGGGGTGGCGCGAAGCGGGGCTGGCGCGTCGGAAATCGCAGCAGTCCGATCGGGGAATGGGGCCGGAGGGTCGGGAAGAGGGGCACCGGCGCGGGGCGGCGGGTCGGACAGGCGCGGATCAGACAGGTGCGGGGCCGCCGCGTCGGCCGCCTCGCGCGGCGGTGGCTGCGGGGCGAGCCGCGGGCTCGGGACCGCGAGGGCGGACGGGCCGGGGCGCCGTCGTCGGGCGGGTCCCACGCCGCCCCGGACGCCGACGCACAGCCGGCCGGGGCCGAGGCGGCGCCGGCCGCCGGCGCCGTGCCCACCGGGCTGGACCGCTCCTACGGCGTGACCCTGCCGCCGGAGGAGGTGGCCAAGCTCATCCAGGCCCGCGGCGGGCAGGCGAGCCGGCCGCAGGAGGACCCCCGGGACTGAGCCCGGCCCAGCGGGGTCCGGCACAGAGAGGACCCGCTCAGAGAGACCCGACTCAGAGGGACCAGGACTCCAGCCGACGGAGCATGTCCCGCTTCTTGCGGGCGTGCCCGCCCATGCGCCCCAGGATGTCGCCGAGGGCCGTGATGGCCTCCTCGATGTAGGGCCCCTTGTTGAGCATCGCGGCCTCGGCGCGCTGCGCCATGGCGGCGTCGGTGATCTCCGCGCGCGAGGGCAGGCCCGTCTTGGCGAGGGACTCGAGGATCTGGGTGGCCCAGATCGCCGGCACGTGCGCGGCCTCGCACAGCCACAGGATCTCCTCCTGCAGCTCCGCCATCCGCTCGAACCCGGCCTCCACCGCGAGGTCGCCGCGGGCGATCATCACGCCCACGTCCCGCCATCGCATGGCCTCCAGGAGCATCCGGGGCAGCTGCTCGAAGGCGGCCACGGTCTCGATCTTCAGGGTGATGTCCACGTCCGTGGCGTCCTCGGCGGCCAGCGCGTCGATCAGCTGGGCGACGTCCTCGGCCGAGCGCACGAAGGACAGGTTCACCATGTCCGCGTGGCGGGCCACGAAGGGGATGTGCGCGAGGTCCTCGTCCGTGAGCGCCGGGATGGACAGCGCGGTGTCCGGGAAGTTCACGCCCTTCTCGGCCTTGAGCTTCGTCCCGTTCGGACCGGCCTCGGTGACCTCCAGCGTGATCTCGTCCGCGTCCGCCGCGCGCACCACGGCGTCGATCTTCCCGTCGTCGATGGACACGCGGTCCCCGACCGCCACGTCCTCGAACGCCTGGGCCAGGGTCAGCCCGATGCGGTACGGGGGAGCGCTCGCGGCGGGGACCGGATCCAGGGAGCGGGCGAGCACCACCTGATCGCCGCGGCGCACCCGCATGGACTGCTCCAGCGGCGCCAGCTCCCCGACCGTCAGGGTCCCGCGCGGGGTGTCCACGGCCAGGCCGGTGCCCCAGTAGACCGTCTTGTCCGCGCGCACCAGCGCGCCCGCGGTCCCGGCCTGCTCCACGGTCAGGACGCGGTGCGAGCCGCGGGCGTCCGTCAGCTCGACCTCGTCGCCGGCGGCCAGGCCCGCCAGGACCTCGGCGCCGGCCTCCGTCACCGGGACGACGACGGCGCCGGCGGGCGCGTCCGCCGCCTCGGCCCCGGCCCCGTCCC
>NZ_JANQCJ010000219.1:0-1993 GCF_024723355.1 Micrococcus sp. HG099
ACCATGAGGCGGGCCGGGTACATGCCGGGGTCGTGCTCCAGGATCGCGGCCATGAACGCCTCGGGGTGGTGCGTCTTGAGCCAGGCCGAGTGGTAGGTGGGCACGGCGAAGGCCGCGCCGTGGGCCTTGCAGAACCCGAAGGAGCCGAAGGCGGCCAGCGTGGCCCAGACCTCGTCGATGACGTCCAGGGAGTAGCCCCGGGCGAGGGCGCCGGCGCGGAAGGCCTCCTCCACGCGGTGCTCCTGCGGGCCGCCGAGGAGGCGGCGGTGCTCGTCGGCGCGGGCCAGCCCGCAGCCCGTCATCACGTCCATGGTCCGCAGCACCTGCTCGTGGAAGACCGTGACCCCGTGGGTCTCGGCGAGGACGGGGCGCAGGTCCGGGTGCGGGTAGCGGGCGGGGGCCCAGCCGTGCCGCTGCTCGAGGAAGGGCCGGACCATGTCCGACTGCATGGGGCCGGGCCGGAACAGGGAGATGTCCACCGTGAGGTCGTTGAACTCGCGGGGGGCGAGCTTGCCCACGAGCTCGCGCTGGCCGGGGGACTCGATCTGGAAGCAGCCGAGAGTGTGGGTGGTGCGGATCATCGCGTAGGTGGCCGGGTCGTCGAGGGGCACCTGCTCGAGGTCCACCCGCTCCCCCGTGGTCCGCTCCACCTCGGCGAGCGTGTACGCGATGGCGGACTGCATGCGCACGCCGAGGATGTCGAGCTTGAGGAAGCCCATGGGGTCCATGTCGTGCTTGTCGAACTGGCTCATGGGCAGGCCCATCCCGGAGGGCTGGACGGGGGTGCGGTGCAGCAGGGCGGCGTCCCCCAGGATCACGCCGCAGGGGTGCATGGAGATGTGGCGGGGCAGCCGGTCGAGGCGCTCGGTGAGGTCCACGAGCAGGTCCAGCTGACGGCTGCCCTCGGCGCGGCCGGACTCGATGCGGCGGGAGAGCCCGCCGAGCTCGGGCATGCGCTCGAGCGCCTCCCGGAAGCTGGAGGCGGAGAAGCGCCAGAGCTGCTTGGCGATGCCGTCCACCTCGGGCTCGGGCATGCCGAGGGCCAGGCCGGCGTCCCGGACGGCGCCGCGGGCCCGGTAGGCGTTCTGCATGCTCATCAGGGTGGTGCGCTCGGCGCCGAAGCGCTCGAAGACGGCCCGGTAGATCTCGTGGCGGCGGGCGGACTCCACGTCGATGTCGATGTCCGGGAGGGTGGAGCGGGCGTCGGAGAGGAAGCGCTCCATGATCAGGCCGTTGGCCACGGGGTCCACGTTCGAGATGCGCAGCGCGTGGTTGACGAGGGAGGACGCGCCGGAGCCGCGGGCGGCCACGCGCACGCCCATGCCCTCGATGAGGTCCACGACGGCGGCGACGGTGAGGAAGTAGGAGGAGAAGCCCAGGCGCGTGATGATGCCCAGCTCGTGCTCGGCCCGGGCTTCGAGGTCGCGGGCCTCGGCGGCGGAGGTGAGGCGGCCACCGGCGTGGAGGCGGGGGTAGCGGGCGACGAGGCCGGCGTAGGTGCGCTCGCGCAGCACGCGCTCCGGAGGCCCCTCGATGCCGATGACGGCGGCCTCGGGCACGCGGGGCACGCCCCAGCCGAGGTCGGCCTCGGGGTCGAGGACGCAGGCCTCGGCGAGGCGGCGGGTGGCCTCCAGCAGCGGGGCGGCGTGCTCGTCCGCGGCGCTCGCCACCTCGTGGGCGACCCGGTGCATGGCGGCGGTGGGCTTGAGCCAGCCCTGGCCGTTGGGCTGGAGGTCGTGGACGGCGTCGAGGGAGCTGAGGGCGCGCACGGCGTCGAGGACGTCGGCGGTGGCGGCCCCGTCCGGGCCCGCGTAGCGCACGGCGTTGGTGAGGACCGCGGGCACGCCGGCCCGGCGGGCGGTGCGCAGTGCCTTCACCGCGTGGCCGGCGTCGAGGCGCCGGCCGGGGGTGGAGAGGTGGGTGACGACGTCGGCGTGGAGGCTGCCGGCGGGCAGGGCCTCCTTCCAGCGGCGCAGGGCGGCGAGGCCGGCGG
>NZ_JANQCJ010000021.1:0-26243 GCF_024723355.1 Micrococcus sp. HG099
CGTCCCGAGGCCTCCCGCCGCACCGTCCTGGGCCGCGGGGCCGCCGTCGCCGCCGCGGGCGCCGGCGCCCTGGCCCTGTCCGGCTGCACCGAGCAGCTGCGCGAGAAGGAGAACGCGCAGGACCACTTCGCCGGGGCCGACCCCGTCGAGGCCATGCCCGCGGCCGACCTGCCGGTGGGCGCGGCACGCGAGGTCGAGGTCGAGGGCCGCATGCTGATGATGCACCGCGTGGACGAGAACACGGTGACCGCCTTCACCAACGTGTGCACCCACCAGGGCTGCCTGCTGCAGGTCGTGGACCGCGCGGAGGGCCCCTCGTATGCGTGCCCGTGCCACGGCTCGCACTTCGACGTGCAGACCGGCAAGCCCTTCGGCGGCCCGGCCCGCCAGCCCCTGATGGACTACGAGGCGGGCGTGGACGGCGACCGCATCATCGTCAAGCTCTGAGCCGGCCCGCCGGCTCCCCCGCCCGGGCTCAGTCCCGTTCGGCGCCGTAGCGCCGGCGCGGGGCGAGCCTCTTGGGCGCGGCCACGCCCGCGTACGGGTCCGGCCGGCCGATCCCGCTGGGCACCGGTCGGCCCCGGCGCGGCGGTACGACGACGGCACCGCGGTCGTTCGGGTCCCATCCGGGCTGCTCCCGGCGGCGGGCCGGGTAGTACCGGTGCCGCCACCAGAACCAGATGAGCGCGCCCAGCACGGGCAGCAGCAGCATGGCCCCGGCCCACGGCAGCCGGCCGCGGGCGTCGAGGGGCCCGCGCGAGAGCGAGACGAACCCGGCGATCCATAGCGCCCCGGCGGCCAGGGACAGGCACCAGCCCAGGACGGCCTCCACGGGCGTCGGCACGAGCGGATTCGCCCCCACGGCCACCGCGGCCGCCGCGACCACGCCCATCAGAACAGCGCCACCTTCTCGGGGCCGGGGAACAGGGCGTCCAGCTCGGCCAGGTCGGCCTCGGTGGCCTCCCAGTCGGCGGCGCGGGCGTTCTCGGCGACCTGCCCGGTACGGGTGGCCCCGGCGATCACGGAGGACACCGGCCCCTGCGCGGCGAGCCAGCCGATGGCCGCCTGCACCTCGGTGATCCCCCGGGCCCGGGCGAACTCCCCGAAGGCAGCCAGCTGCTCGATGTCCGCGTCGGCCACCATGTGCTGGCGCACGTGGGACAGGCGCGAGCCCTCGGGCGCGGTGCCCTGCGAGTACTTGCCCGTGAGCAGGCCGTTGGCCAGCGGGAAGTAGGGCAGCACTCCCAGGCCGAACTCGGCGGCGGCGGGGACCACCTCCAGCTCGGCGCGCCGGTCCAGGAGGTTGTAGTGGTTCTGGGCGGAGACGAACCGCTCCGTGCCCAGCTCGCGGGCCACGTACTCGGCCTGCGCGATCTGCCAGCCGGTCCGGTTGGAGTGGCCCACGTAGCGGACCTTGCCGGCGCGCACGAGGTCGTCGAGCGCGCGCAGGGTCTCGTCGATCGGTGTGGCCGGGTCCGGCGTGTGGAACTGGTACAGGTCGATCCAGTCCGTGCCGAGACGGCGCAGCGAGGCCTCCACGGCCCTCACGATGTACCGGCGCGAGCCCCGCGCGTCGTGGTCCACCCCGTTCGCACCGGCCATGTCCATGCCGAACTTGGTGCCGATCACCACGTCGTCGCGGCGCGCGCCGAGGGCACGGCCCAGCCGCTCCTCGGACAGGCCGGGCTGCGCGCCGTAGATGTCCGCGACGTCGAAGAAGGTGATGCCCGCGTCCAGGGCGGCGTGCACGACGGCGTCCGTGCCGTCCTGCTCGAGGGTGGCGGTGCCGGGGCGGCCGAGGTTGTTGCAGCCGAGGCCGACGACGGAGACGGTCAGGCCGGAGCGGCCGAGGCGGGTGTGGCGCACGGGATCAGTCCTCCTGGACGGCGGAGCGGACCTCCACCTTGTTGGGCTGCACGCCGTCGGCGCGCCGGGCGGCGACGGGGATCTCCGCGGCGGCCTTGCGGGCGTGCGGGGTGCGCACGGCGAGCACGAGCGCGCCCGGCTCCTCCGTGACGTCCTCGACCTCGCCGAGACCGCGCCAGGCCAGCTGATGCGTGACCTCCACGCGCAGGTGCTCCACGTTGCGCCGCTCGATGTCCGAGGCCTCGCGGCCGCGCAGGCGGTAGGCGACGGGCAGGAGCGCGAAGCCGGCGGGGTCCGCCTCCTCGAAGCCCTCCTCGGCGCCCTGGGCGAGGAACGCGGCGAGCAGCTCCTCGCCCTCGGCCTCGTCCGCGAGGGGCTGCTCCCCCACGGTGCCGGGGTGGCCGACGCGGCCGTGGTGGACGACGAACTCACCCCCCTCGACGTCGGCCCACGCCTCCCGGTACTCGAACAGCCGGGAGCCGTCCTCGTTCGTGGTCTCGCGGTACAGCCTCACGATGCTCATGCGTGCTCCTGGGGGTGGCGGGCGGCCTCGTCCTGCGGGACGGGGCGGGCGTAGGGGACCTTGGCGCCCAGGACCTGGGCGACCGTGTCCTGGGTGACGCGCTGGGCGGTGAGGCCGACGCGGGCGAGGACCTGCTCCCGGCTGCCGTGGGCGAGGAACTCGACGGGCAGGCCGACCTCGTTGAGGGCGGTGTCCACGCCTGCGGCGCGCATCTCCTGGCGGATCCGCGAGCCGACGCCGCCGGCCCGCACCCCGTCCTCGAGGCACACGACGATCCGGTGGCGGGCGGCCGCCTCGATGACGGACTCGGCCACGGGCAGCACCCAGCGCGGGTCGACCACGGTGGAGGAGATCCCGTGCCGCTCGAGCCGCTCGGCCACGTCCAGGCCCAGCTCGGCCAGCGCGCCCACGGCCACGATCAGCACGTCCCGCTCGGCGCCGTCGCGGGCCCCGGCCTCGCCGCGGCGGGCCAGGACGTCCGTGCCGTCGGCGAGCCGCTCGATCGCGCGCACCGGCTCGCCCACGGAGCCCTTGGCGAAGCGCACCACGGTGGGGGCGTCCTCCACGGCCACGGCCTCGCGCAGCTCCTCGCGCAGCGTCTCGGCGTCGCGCGGGGCGGCGATACGCAGCCCGGGCACGGACTGCAGCAGCGCCAGGTCCCACATGCCGTGGTGGCTGGGCCCGTCCGGGCCGGTCACGCCGGCGCGGTCCAGGACGAAGGTGACGCCGGCGCGGTGCAGGCCCACGTCCATGAGCACCTGGTCGTAGGCGCGGTTGAGGAACGTGGCGTAGACGGCCACCACCGGGTGCAGCCCGCCGAAGGCCATTCCGGCGGCGGAGGCCACGGCATGCTGCTCGGCGATGCCCACGTCGAACACGCGGTCCGGGTGCGCCAGGGCCATGGGCGCCAGGCCCACGGGGTTGCGCATGGCGGCGGTGATCGCGACGACGTCCGGGCGCTCGTCCGCGATGGCGAGCATCTCCTCGCCGAACACGGACGTCCAGGACTGGGCCGTGGAGGAGGTGACGGGCTCGCCCGTGGACGGGTCGATCACGCCGATGGCGTGGAACTGGTCGTCCTCGTGGGCGCGGGCCGGGGCGTAGCCGTGCCCCTTCTCGGTGAGCGCGTGCACGATCACCGGGCCACCGTAGGCCTTCGCGTCCTCCAGCGCCTCCTCGAGCTCGCCGAGGTCGTGGCCGTCCACGGGGCCGATGTACTTCATGCCCAGGTCCTCGAAGAGGCCCTGGGGGGCCCACAGGTCCTTGAGGCCCTTCTTCGCCGCGTGCAGCGGGCGGTAGACCATCTCCCCCGCGGTCCCGGCCTCCTGGAGGCGCCGCTTGAGGAAGTCCAGGGTCTGCTCGTAGCGGTGGTGGGTGCGGACCTTGTCCAGCACCCCGCGGCGCAGCCCGTCCAGGTGGTCGGCGATCCCGCCCACGGTGGGCGCGTAGGAGCGGCCGTTGTCGTTGACCACGATCACCACGCGCCGGTCCCGGCCGGCGGCGATGTTGTTCACGGCCTCCCAGGCCATGCCGCCGGTGAGGGCGCCGTCGCCGATCACGGCCACGACCGTGCGGTCGCCCTGGCCGGTCTGGTGCCAGGCGCGGGCGATGCCGTCCGCCCAGGACAGCGAGCTCGAGGCGTGGGAGGACTCCACCACGTCGTGCTCGGACTCGGCGCGGTCCCCGTAGCCGGAGAGCCCGCCCTCCTGGCGCAGGGTGGTGAAGTCCTGCCGCCCGGTGAGCAGCTTGTGGACGTAGGACTGGTGGCCCGTGTCGAAGAGCACGGCGTCCTTCGGGGACTCGAACACGCGGTGCACGGCGAGCGTGAGCTCCACGACGCCCAGGTTGGGCCCGAGGTGGCCGCCCGTCTTCGAGACGTGGGCGATCAGGTAGTCGCGGATCTCCGCCGCCAGCGCGGTGAGCTGCTCCTCGGAGAGGTCCGCGAGGTCGGCCGGGGAGGCGACCTGCGGCAACAGCGGGGCGCCGGGGCTCGTGGGGGGCAGATGTTCCATGGTCCGTCCAGGGTACTCCGCGCCCTCCCCCGGAGCTGGGACGCGCGGACGTGGCCTGCGCCTCCCCGGTCCGCGCCCGCCCGGTCCCGACGACGACGGCGGCCCGCCGCCCTCCGCGTGGAGGACGACGAGCCGCCGTCGTGGTGCCCGCGAAGGGGCGGTGTCCCGTGGATCAGGCCTTGGAGGCGATCTGACGGAGCACGTACTGCAGGATGCCGCCGTTGCGGTAGTACTCGGCCTCACCGGGGGTGTCGATGCGGACGACCGCGTCGAACTCGGTGACCTTGCCGTCCTCGCCGGTGGCCGTGACCTTGACGGTCTTCGGCGTGGTGCCCTCGTTGAGGGCGGTGATGCCGGAGATGTCGAAGGTCTCGGTGCCGGTCAGGCCCAGCGAGTCGGCGTTCTCACCCTCGGGGAACTGCAGCGGCAGCACGCCCATGCCGATGAGGTTCGAGCGGTGGATGCGCTCGAAGGACTCGGTGATCACGGCCTTGACGCCCAGGAGCGCGGTGCCCTTGGCCGCCCAGTCGCGCGAGGAGCCGGAGCCGTACTCCTTGCCGCCGAGCACGACCAGCGGGGTGCCGGCCGCGGCGTAGTTCTGCGCCGCGTCGTACACGTAGGCCTGCGGGGCGCCGTCCTGGGTGAAGTCACGGGTGAAGCCGCCCTCGACGCCGTCCAGCAGCTGGTTCTTGATGCGGATGTTCGCGAACGTGCCGCGGATCATCACCTCGTGGTTGCCGCGACGGGAGCCGTAGGAGTTGAAGTCCTTGCGCTCCACGCCGTTCTCCAGCAGGTACTTGCCCGCCGGGGTGTCCGACTTGAAGGAGCCGGCCGGGGAGATGTGGTCCGTGGTGACGGAGTCGCCCAGCTTGAGCAGCACGCGGGCGCCGGAGATGTCCGAGACCGCGTCCGGCTGCATGGTCATGCCCTCGAAGTACGGGGGCTTGCGCACGTAGGTGGACTGCTCGTCCCACTCGAAGGTGGAGCCCGAGGGGGTCTCGAGGGACTGCCAGCGCTCGTCGCCGTCGAAGATGGTCCCGTACTGGGAGGTGAACATCTCCGTGTCGATGGACTCGTCGATGATCTTCTGGACCTCGGTCGGGTCCGGCCAGATGTCCTTGAGGAAGACGTCGTTGCCCTCGGAGTCCTGGCCCAGGGCCTCGTTCTCGAAGTCGAAGTCCATGGTGCCGGCCAGGGCGTAGGCGACCACCAGCGGCGGGGAGGCCAGGTAGTTCATCTTCACGTCCGGGTTGATGCGGCCCTCGAAGTTGCGGTTGCCGGAGAGCACCGCGGTCACGGACAGGTCGTTCTCCTGGATGGCCTCGGAGATCTCGGACTCCAGCGGGCCGGAGTTGCCGATGCAGGTGGTGCAGCCGTAGCCGACAACGTTGAAGCCGAGGTCGTTCAGGGACTCGCGCAGCCCGGACTTCTCGTAGTAGTCGGTCACCACGCGGGAGCCCGGGGCCACGGAGGTCTTCACCCACGGCTTGGACTTCAGGCCCTTGGCGACCGCGTTGCGGGCCAGCACGCCGGCGGCCATCATCACGGACGGGTTGGACGTGTTGGTGCACGAGGTGATCGACGCGATCGAGACGGCGCCGTGGTCCAGCTGGAACTGACGGCCGTCCTCCATGGACACGTCCACGAGCTTGGACGGGCGGCCCTCGCCGGCCTCGTCCTGCGTGGCGTAGTTGTGCAGGTCCTTGCGGAACTGGTCCTTGGAGTCGGACAGCTCGATACGGTCCTGGGGGCGCTTGGGGCCGGAGATGGAGGGCACCACGGTGGACAGGTCCAGCTCGAGGTACTCGGAGTACTTCACCTCGGAGGACGGGTCGTGCCACATCCCCTGCTCCTTGGTGTAGGCCTCCACCAGGTCGACCTGCTCGGCGGTGCGGCCGGTGAGGCGCAGGTAGTCGAGGGTGACCTCGTCGATCGGGAACATGGCGGCGGTGGAGCCGAACTCCGGGGACATGTTGCCGATGGTGGCGCGGTTGGCCAGCGGCACGGAGCCGACGCCCTCGCCGTAGAACTCGACGAACTTGCCGACCACGCCGTGCTGGCGGAGCATCTCGGTGATGGTGAGCACCACGTCGGTCGCGGTGGCGCCGGCCGGGATGGAGCCGGTCAGCTTGAAGCCCACGACGCGCGGGATCAGCATGGACACCGGCTGGCCGAGCATGGCGGCCTCGGCCTCGATGCCGCCGACGCCCCAGCCCAGCACGCCCAGGCCGTTGACCATGGTGGTGTGCGAGTCGGTGCCGACGCAGGAGTCGGGGTAGGCGCGCAGCACGCCGTCGACCTCGCGGGTCATGACGGTGCGGGCCAGGTTCTCGATGTTGACCTGGTGCACGATGCCCATGCCCGGGGGGACGACCTTGAAGTCGTCGAACGCGGTCTGGCCCCAGCGCAGGAACTTGTAGCGCTCGCCGTTGCGCTCGTACTCGATCTCCATGTTGCGCTCGATGGCGGCGTCGTTGCCGAAGGAGTCGATCTGCACGGAGTGGTCGATCACGAGCTCGGCCGGGGAGAGCGGGTTCACGCGCTCGGGGTCGCCGCCGAGGTCCTGGATGGCCTCGCGCATGGTGGCGAGGTCCACGACGCAGGGGACGCCGGTGAAGTCCTGCATGATCACGCGGGCGGGCGTGAACTGGATCTCGGTGTCCGGCTGCGCGTCCGGGTTCCAGGAGGCCAGGGCCTTGATCTGCTCGGCGGTCACGTTGGCGCCGTCCTCGGTGCGCAGGAGGTTCTCCAGCAGCACCTTCAGGGAGTAGGGCAGCTTCTCCGCGCCCTCGACCTTGTTCAGGCGGAAGATCTCATACTCGGCGCCCTTGACGTCCAGGACGCCCTTGGAGCCGAAGCTGTCGACGGTGGTCACGAGAGGACTCCTCTTCCCGCCCGGTTCCTCCGGGCGTTCGTCCAGTGGGGGGTGGTCACCCGTCCGACGCGGGCGACGGTCCGTCCGGGACGGGCGTCGTCTGCGTCACAGGTGCCGCACTGCCTCCCAGGGTACCGCGCCGCTCGCGTGTGACGGCGGCATGGCGCGCGGCGGGGAGCATCCCGCCGCACGCCCTGCGGGTCAGGTCTCGACGATGGCCGGGACCGCGGCGAGCTGCGTGGCCGGGACCAGCACGGTCACCGACTCGAGGTGGTGCGTGTCCGGGTACAGGTCGAACACGCGGGCGCGCTCGACCTCGTAGCCGCCGTCGCGCAGCCAGGCCAGGTCCCGGGCGAACGACGCCGGGTCGCACGAGACGTAGACGATGCGGCCGGGCTCCAGGGCGAGGAGGCGCTCGATCGCCCGACGGCCTGCGCCCGCGCGCGGCGGGTCCAGCACGACGGTGTCCAGCGAGGCGCCCTCGAGGCCGCCGTCGGCGACCGTGCGCTCCGGGTACTTGAGCCAGCTGCCCAGGACCTTGTCCGTGGGGCCGTTGAGCACGGTGGCCTGCGGCTGGCCGTGCAGGTTGCGGCGCGCGTCCTTGGACGCCTGCCGGGCGGCCTCCACGGAGAAGACCCGCCCCTCGGGGCCGACCCCGTCGGCCAGGTAGGCACTGAACAGGCCGGCGCCGCCGTACAGGTCCGCGACGGTCTGGCCGGGCTCGATTTGCGCGTCCTCGAGGACAGCGTCCACGAGGGTGGCGGGGGCGTGGCGGTGGACCTGCCAGAAGCCGTCGCCCGTGACGCGGAACCGCTTGGTGCCGCCGCGCTCGGACTCCACGGTCTCCTCGACCCAGGTCTTGCCGGTGATGCGCTCCACCTTGACCGGGGAGTGCCGCTTCGGGCCGGGCAGGGCCAGGCCGGTGGAGACGTCCACGCCGCACGCGTTGGCGGCCTGGCGGATGCGCGTGCGCAGGCGGCCGAGCTTGGCCTCGTCCGCGCGGGTCTGCGGCGTGGGGGTGACGAGCACGAGCGGCCGGGACCCGGAGGCCGGCGTCGCGACGTCCACGCGGGCGGCGCCGGTGAAGTCCCAGTCCCACAGGGCGAGGGCGTCCAGCGCGGGCACGCCCAGGGGCATGTTGCGCACGGGCAGCAGGGTGGCGGAGCGGTACGCGTGCATGGCGATGTGGCCCTGCGGCGTGACGGTGAACGCGTTGCGGGTGCGCCAGCGCTGGCCCGTGGGCTCGTCCTCGGGGCCGGCGAAGCAGACCTCGGGCTCGACCGTCAGGCCGGCGATGCGGTGCACGGTGTCCCGGAAGACCTGGGCCTTGAGGCGGCGCTGATGGGGCACCACGATGTGGCCGAACTCGGCGCCGCCCACCGGCGGACGGCCGGAGGCGTGGGCGCGCAGCATGTCCGCGAGCTTCCACTGGTGGATGCGGCGGAACTCGGAGGGCCGGAGCACCTCGACGACGTCCCCGCGCCAGAAGCGGGCGCCCTCCTCGGCCTCGGTGAGGGCCACGCGGACCTTCTCGCCCGGCACGGCGTGGCGGACGAAGACGACCCGGCCCTCGTGGCGGGCGACGCAGTGGCCGCCGTGGGCCATGGCCCCGACCTCCACCTCGATCGTGCCCCCGATGCCCGTGACGCCCGTGGATGTGTCGATGACTGCCATTGCCGACTCCTCTCGGATCTCAGCGCGCGTCAGGTCTTGCCCATCGCATCGTCTGGTCTGATCCTCTCCCCCATCCTCCCAGACGAGGTGCCCTCGTGTCGCCTCGGATGTCGGCGCGTCTCACAGTTGGATCACTTGAAGATCACACCGTCGTGGACCGCTCGCCGTCCCCCTGGCCCTCGTGGATCTGCCACGGGACCGAGCCGATCATCACGCCGGCCTCGCGCTGCAGGCGCCGCTTCTGCCGGGTGGCGGTCCGGTTGTGCATCAGGGTGCGCCAGCCGGGACGCACCACGTACTCGGGAATGAAGACCATGGTCAGGTCGCGCGGCGAGCGGCGGCGCCGCTCGCGCAGGTGCCGCACGAGCGGGACCACCGTGTCGCGGTAGGGCGCGGCGACGACGGTCAGGGGCACCGGGAGCCCGGCGCGGGACCACGCGTCGATCACGTCCTCGGTGACGGCCCGGTCGGCGTCGACCACCACGGCCTCGAGCGAGGAGGGCCGCGTGGCTCGGGCGTAGGCGAGGGCCCGCAGCGCGGGCCGGTTGAGGGTGCTGACCACGACCACCACGTGCACCCGGGAGGGCAGGGCCCGCGCGTCGTCCTCGGGGTCGGGGGCGAGCTCGCGGCCCACGTCCTCGTAGTGCCGGCGGATGCGGCCCATCACGAGGGAGCCGAGCACGATCGCCAACAGCGCCACCCACGCCCCCTGCGCGAACCGGGTGACCAGCACCACCACGCCGGCCAGCGCCGTCACCACCCACGCGACGGCCGTGATCGTCAGCCGCAGGCGCACGGCCGCCCGCGCCCGGGCGCCGGGGGTCTGGGCCAGGCGGCGGCGCCACAGGCGCAGCATCCCGGCCTGCGCCAGGGTGAAGGCCAGCAGCACGCCGATCACGTAGAGCTGCACGAGCAGCGCGGTCTGGGCGCGGAACAGCAGCACCAGCGCGAGGGCGGCCGCCCCGAGGGCGAGCACGCCCCACGTGTGCACGAGCCGGTCGCCGCGCACGCGCAGCTGGCGCGGCAGGTAGCCGTCCTTCGCGAGCCGGGAGGCCAGGGCGGGGAACGAGCGGAACGCGGAGCGGGCGGCGAAGAGCAGCAGCAGGGCGGTCGCCGCGATCGTCGCCAGGGACAGCACGCTGCCCGGGCCGAAGACGGTGTCCGCGAGCTGGGCGATGACGGGCGCCGGAGTGTCGGCCTCGGCGACCGGCCGGCCGGCCGCGTCGCGCAGGCGGGCGGGGTCCAGGGCGACGACGACGCCGGTGCGCTGGGCCAGGTGCATGACGCCGAGCGTCAGCGCGCCCAGGGTCAGGGCCATGACGGCGAGCACCCAGCGCACGGTGGCCACGGCGGGGCGGGCCATGGCGGAGCTGCTGGAGACCGGCACCTCGACGCCGGTGAGCAGCACCGAGCCGGCGCTGAACGCGCGCAGGGCGAGCAGCGCCGTCGCGACCGCGCCCACCGTGCCGCCGATCCCGGCGCCCTCCTGGGTCCAGCCGGACGTGGCCGCCCGGCCCAGCAGGCCCTGGCCCTCCTGCCACAGGCCGGCCGCCACGAGCAGCGCCGTCAGCGCCACGAAGGCGCTCACCAGCACGGGCAGGGCCCAGCGGGAGAGCCGCGCGCTGCGCAGCGAGGTCAGCAGCACGCCCACGAGGGCCGCGCAGGCCACCAGCACGCGGCTCTCCAGGCCCAGGCCCGGCAGCAGCGCAGCGGCGAAGTGGGCGAAGGCGGCCACGGACACGGCCGCCGTGAAGACGAAGTCCAGCAGCAGGGCGGCCGAGGCCACCACGCCGGCGCGAGGCCCCAGCTTGGTGCGGGCCATCTGGTAGATGCCCCCCTGCGGCACCGCCGCCACGGCGGCCCGGAAGGACGCCACGATCAGCAGCATGACCACGACGACGCTCCAGCCCACCAGCGGGCCGAGCGCGAGCGCCGCGGTGCCCGCCGCCACGAGGGTGAGCACGATCTCATCCGGCGCGTAGGCCAGCGAGGACAGGGCGTTCGAGGACGTCACCGGCAGGGCCTGCCACCGGCTCATCCGGGGCTCGGCGACGTCGTGCGACGCCACGGGGCGGCCGAGCAGGCCGCGGCGCAGGAGGGAGGACAGCGTGGCCACCGGACCACGGTACTCCGCGCCGGGCCCCGCCCGGCCTCCCGTCCCACGGGGCGGGATGCTCCCCGGCGGGGCCGCCGGGTGCGAGGATGGTGCCCGCGCGCCGGCTCCCCCGACGCGCGGCATTCGGCACGAGAGGCAGGAGCGGGCATGGCCCACTACGTGATCGTCGGCGGCGGCCGGGTGGGCACCCGCCTGGCCTGCGCGCTCGACGCGGCCGGGCACTCCGTGGCGCTTGTGGACCGCGACCCGCGCACCGTGGACGGGCTCGTCCCCGGCTTCTCCGGCGAGCTCGTGGCCGGCGTCGGCTTCGACCGCGCGGCCCTGCTGGCCGCGGGCGTGGACCGCGCCCAGGGCCTCGCGGCCGTGACGGCGGAGGACAACACCAACATCATCGCCGCGCGCGTGGCCCGGGAGACCTTCCACGTGGAGCACGTGGTGGCCCGCATCTACGACGCCGACCAGGCGAAGGTGTACCAGCGCCTGGGGATCCCCACGGTCGCCTCCGTCCAGTGGACGGCGGACCAGGTGCTGCACCGCCTGCTGCCGGCCGGCACCGCCGACGTCGAGCGCCGGGACGCCTCGGGACGGCTGCTCGTCACCGGGCTCGTCCCCCACCCCTCGTGGTGGGGCCGGCGCCTCACGGACGTCGAGTCCGGGGCCGGGCTGCGCATCGCGTATCTCACGCGGCGCGGCGAGGGGCTGCTCCCCCAGCCGGGCGACCGGCTCCAGGAGGGCGACCTGCTGCACGCCGTGTACCCCGTGGACCGCCGGGACCAGGTGGAGGCCGCCCTGCAGGGCGAGGCCGTCCGACCGGACCGGGACGCCGAGGACGAGGACGAGGAGGGACGGGCATGAGGGCCGTCATCGCCGGGGCCGGCGCCGTGGGCGCCTCCGTGGCCCGGGAGCTGCACGCGCACGGCCACGAGGTGGTCGTCGTCGAGATCCGCCCGGACGCCGCGCGCAAGGCGGACGTGGGCGGGGCGAAGCTCGTGCTCGGGGACGCGTGCGACCTCGCGCTCCTCGAGCGGTGCGGCGCCATGGAGGCGGACGTGCTCGTGGCCGCCACCGGCGACGACCGCGCCAACCTCGTGTGCTCGCTGCTGGGCCGCTCCGAGTTCGGGGTGGGCCGCACCGTGGCCCGCGTGAACAACCCGCTCAACGACTGGCTGTTCGACGAGTCCTGGGGCGTGGACGTCGCGGTGTCCACGCCGTCGATCATGACGGCGCTCGTCGAGGAGGCCGTGGAGACCGGCGACCTCGTGCGGCTGCTGAGGCTCGAGGCCGGCGGCGCCGTGCTCTCCGAGTTCCGAGTGCCGGCGGAGCACTGGCTGGCCGGGCGCCGCGTGGGCACCGTCTCGTGGCCGCAGGACGCCCCGGTCGTGGCCGTCGTCCGCGACGGCGTCCCGCGCCACGCCACGGCGGACGAGATGCTCGAGGCCGGGGACGAGCTGTTCTTCCTGGCCGCCGCCGCGGCCGACGCCGCCCTGCGCCGCCTGCTAGTCGGCGAGGACCGCGCTCAGGCCCGCCCGGGCGCCGGCTCGTCCTCCGCCGCCGGGCGGAGGCCGTCGTCCTCCCCCGGCGCCGGCGCGCTCACCGACCAGGCGAGCCAGAGCCCGAGGGCGTAGAGCGGCAGGCCCATCACCAGCCGGGCCACGCCCAGGGCGGTCACCGCGTCCGCGAGGTAGAGCGGCACCTGCACCGCCAGGCGCAGCGTGAACACCGCCACGAGGATCCACGTGGCGGTCGCGTAGGCCCGGCGCCGGCGCGGGCTGCGGCGCCAGTGCGTCCCCTCGCCGCGGACGAGCCCCAGGACGAGGCCCGCGGCGGGCCAGCCGACGACCGCGGAGAGCGCGAAGGCCAGCCCGTAGGCGGCGTTCGTCACGAAGCCCCACAGGTAGTAGTCGCGGGCCTGCCCGGTGGTCAGGGCCACCACCACGGAGAGCACGACGACGGCCAGGCCGGCCAGCACCTGCACGGGCGACTGCCGCTGGACCAGGCGCACGGCGCCCAGCACGAGCGCCACCGCGACCGCCGCGACGCCCGAGGGCCAGACCTGCTGGCTGACGACGTAGCCCGCCATGAACACGAGCGTGGGCAGGGAGGCCTCGACGATGCCGCGCCAGCCGCCCACGCTCGCCAGGGCGTCCAGGCGGCCCTGCTCGTCCACGCGGGCCCGGGACGGCAGCGCTCCGGCCACGTCCGGGGCGGGGCTCTCGGGTCCGCGGGGCTCGGTCACGGGCTCTCCTCTCGGGGCGGGCGCGCGCGCAGCGCGGCCTCGGGGGCGTCGATCAGGTCGAACGCGGGGTTGTGCAGGGTGAGGACGCCGTCCGGTCGCGTCAGGCGCCCGCGCACGGCCAGCCACTGGCCGGGCATCACCCCGGGCACCCGGCGTCGGCCGTGCCAGACCAGCTGGAGGGACTCCGCCGGCGTGACGCTGCCGGGCTCCGGCAGGCGGTCGGCCAGGGCGGCGCGGAAGACGGTGGCGTCGTCGGCGCCCGGCAGGGTCACCGAGGCGACGACGCCGCGGCGCTCGATCAGGTCGCCGGGGCCGGCGTCGGCCCGCTCCCCGGCGGCGGGGCTCACCGGATCTCCGTGATCTCCGGGCCGCGCTCGGGCAGAGCGGGGGCCTCCTGCGGGCCGCGCTCGGTGTCCGCGAGCACGTCACGGCCGGCGTCGGGCGCGGCGCCGGGGCGGCGGCGCTGGACGGGGCGGGCGTTGGCCGGCGGGCGCAGGGGCAGCAGCTCGCGCGGGGGCATCGGCTCATCGCCGCGCACCACCACGATGTCGGAGAACACCTGCTCGAGCTGGGCGGCGGCGTCGGGCTGGAAGGCGGCCTCGCCGTGGAACACGCCGCGCACGAACCAGCGCGGGCCGTCCACGCCCACGAACCGGGCGACGTTCCAGCCGGGCGAGCCGTCCGGCAGGGCCGCGGGGACGCGGGTGAGGATCTCGGTGCCGAAGCGGCCGGCCTGCTCCTGCACGGTCGCGTTCGGGGTGGTGTCCAGGGAGTCGCGCAGCTCCTCGCGCACCTCATCCCACAGGCCCGCGCGGCGTGGGGCGCTGAACGCCTGCACCTGCAGGGCGGAGCGGCCCAGGGTGATGGTGGCCGCGACGATGCGCTTGGTGGAGTCCTCCACGTCCAGGCGCAGCTTCATGCCCTGCACCGCGCGCACGCGCAGCGAGCCCAGGTCGATGGCGCCGGCCGGGTCGGGGCGGGTGGCGACGTCGTGCGGGCCGGTCGCGGAGGCCTCGGGAAGGGCCGCGACCTCGTGGTCACGCTCCTCCAGCAGCTCCTCGGGCAGGCTCACCTGCTCGTGGCGCACCTTGCGGTTCCGTCCGAAGATCACGATGTCCTCCCAGGGGCGTTCTCGGTGCCGAACCCGCCGGTCGAACCGAAGCCGGCCGCGCCGCGCTCCGAACCGGGCAGCGCGTCGACGGGCTCGAAGCGGGCCCGCACCACCGGCTGGATCACCAGCTGGGCGATGCGGTCGCCGCGGCGCAGCTCGACGGCGTCGGTCGGGTCCAGGTTGATCAGGGGCACCTTGATCTCGCCGCGGTAGCCCGCGTCGATGGTGCCGGGGGCGTTGACCACGCTGAGGCCGTGGCGCACGGCCAGACCCGAGCGGGGGTGGACGAAGCCGGCGAAGCCCTCCGGGATGGCCAGGGCCACGCCCGTGGGGACGAGGGCCCGCTCGCCGGGGGCGAGCGTCACGTCGACGGCGGCGCGCAGATCGGCGCCCGCGTCGCCGGGCTGGGCGTAGGCGGGCGGCGCCAGGTCCGGGTCCAGGGCGTGCAGGGGCACGGGCAGATCGGCGGAGTCGGTCACGAGGCCCGACCCTACACGAGCCCCGCGCCCCGCCGGGCGGTCCGCCCGGTGCGCCGCGGCCGCCGTCCGCGGCGGCGTCGCGCCGTTGTGGGGCCCTGGATGTGGGAAGCTGGGATCCATGCGTGAACCCCAGCAGCACCCCGTCTCCGATGCGCCCGTCGACCGCCCCCAGGACCCCGCCCAGGGGTCGGACCGGGTCCTGTTCGAGGAGCGGCTGACGCCCTCGGTGGGCGTGTGGGTGGTGGCGCTGATGCTGGCGTCGCTGACGATCCTGGTGTTCGCGCCCATCGACCTGTGGGTCGGGGTGGCCGCGGCCGTCGTCTTCTTCGGCCTCGAGGCGCTCCTGCTGCTGACGACGACGCCGCGCATCGTGGTGCGCGAGCGCACGCTGCAGGTGGGCCGGGCCTCGATCGAGCGCCGGCACGTCGGCGAGGTCACCGGCCACCGCGGCGAGGAGGCCCGCCGTCAGCGCGGCCCCCTGCTGCACGGCCTGGCCTTCGTGGTGGTCCGCGGCTGGATCTCCCCCGTGGTCCGCATCCAGCTGACGGACGAGCGGGACCGCACGCCCTACTGGCTCACCAGCACGCGGCGCCCCGAGGAGCTGGTCGCGGCCCTCGGCGGCACCATGGTCCAGGAGGACCCGGCGGACGAGGACCGCTGACCGGGTGGCTGCGCCGGGCTCAGCCCTCGCAGTCGGTGCAGTAGGTCATGCCGTTCTTCTCGCGGGCCGCCTGCGAGCGGTGGCGGACCAGGAAGCACGAGGCGCAGGTGAACTCGTCGGACTGGGCAGGCAGCACCCGCACCATGAGCTCCTCGCCGGAGAGGTCCGCGCCAGGCAGCTCGAATCCCTCCGCCGCCTCGGTCTCGTCCTCGTCCACCACGGCGGACTGCGTGTCCGTGCGCCGCGCCTTCAGCTCCTCGATGGAGTTCTGGCTCAGCTCTTCCTCGTTCTTCCGAGGGGCGTCGTAGTCGGTGGCCATGGGGTTCTCACGCTCCGCTGGTGGGGGACGGCATCGGGACCGGTGCCGGGAAGGGACGGGACGGGCCCGTGGCCGGAGCACACGGGACCGGCCTGCGCCGTTGCGCGTAGATTGTGCACCATGGCCCCCGCCCTGCCAAATGATGACGGGCCGTCTCGCCGACGGCGGACGCGCGGGTCCCGGCGGGCGCCGGTCGGGGTCCGCCGCGCGGCCCGGCCGCTAGGATCGGGGAATGCCCGGCCGGGCGGCCGCGCGCCCGGTGACGAGAACACGACGTGGGAGGGACCACCGCCATGGCAGAGCTGCGACTGACCGGACCCACCGAGGACGGCGACGCCCTGCGCCTGCTGGATCCCGACGGCACCGAGCACGCGCTCCCCCTGTCCCCCTACCTGCGCCGCCTCGTGCTCGAGGACGCCGAGCGGGCGGGCGACGACGACGCCGCCCCCGCATCCTCCTCCTGGTACGACCTGGCGGAGATGGACGAGGCCGCCGAGGAGGACTCGCCCGCGGGCGAGGAACCGTCGGATGACGATGCCGCGGCCGGCCAGAGCGAGGACGCCCCCGGCCCCGCCCGTCCGGACGAGGAGCTGTCCCTGGCCCCGCGCATCGACCCGGAGCCGGCCCCGACGGCGACCCCGCAGCCCGCGGCCGACGCCGAGGACGACGAGGCGGCCCCCGCCGCCGCCTCCCCCGCCGCGCTCACGGACCAGGAGTCCGTGAAGGCCGCCGCCGCCCAGGAGGCGGAACCCCTCTCCCCCCGCGAGATCCAGCAGCGCATCCGCGCCGGCGCCTCGGTGGAGCAGGTGGCGCGGGAGAGCGGCAACGCGTTCTCCCGCATCCGCACCTACGGCTACCCGGTGCTGGCCGAGCGCGGCTGGATGGCCCAGCAGGCCCAGGCCGTGGAGGTCTGGGTAGGCGGCCCGGACCTCTACTCGGACGTCGTCGAGGACGGCGGGCCCAGCACCCTCGGCCTCCTCGCCGGCCACCGCCTCGCCGAGATCGGCGTGGACGGTTCCTCCCTGGAGTGGGACGCTTGGCGCGGCGACCAGGGCGGCTGGACCGTGGCCGCCCGCTTCTCCGTGGCGGGGCTGACCGGCCTGCCCACGCGCGAGCAGCCGCCCGCCCTGTGGTCCTTCCGCCCGGCCGGCCGCCACCTGGAGCCCCGGAACGCGTGGGCCCGCGTCCTCTCCGAGGCCGAGGCCTGGGACGTGTTCTCCCGCGCCGAGGCCGGCGCCCCCGCCGACGCCCCGCTGCAGTCCGAGGACGACGAGCGCGAGGTCGCGGCCGACGCGCCGGAGTCCGTCACCCCGGCGGGCGCCGCCTCCGCGGGGACGGACCGGGACGCGGACCTGCTGGAAATCCTGCGGGTGCGCCGCGGCCAGCGCGTGGGCGCGGACGTGGAGTCCGACGACGCCCTCGCCCACCTCATCGCCCGCGAGCACGCCGACCGTCAGGCCCGCGAGGACGACGCCCCGCGCCGCCTCACCCCCGTGGACGCGGAGGGCCGCCTGGCCGCCGCGGACGAGACCGGCTCCGGCGCGGAGTCCCCGCGCGAGCGCCCGGCCGGTGCCCACGCCGATGCCGAGACCCCCGCGGAGGTCGAGGCCGTCGTCGACCGGGCGGACGAGACGCCGGAGACGACCGCGGACCCCGCGGCCGAGGTCTCCGACACCCCCGAGGCCGCCCCGGCCGACGCCGCCGACGACGACGTCCCCGCCGGCGCCCCCGCGGACGCGGCGGAGGACGCGGACGACGAGGAGGCCCGGAAGGTCGAGGCGCCCGCGGCGCGGGAGCGTCCGGCGATGCCCGTGGTGACCCCGCGGCCCCGCGCCCGCTCGGCGGCGCGCCGGGCGTCCGTGCCGAGCTGGGACGAGATCGTGTTCGGGCGCAAGGGCGATTGAGCACCCGCCGCCGCGCAGACGGCCCGCGACCGGTCCGGTCGCGGGCCGTCGTCGTCCGCAGGGTCGCCGTCGTCGTCCCCGCAGGTCGCCGCCGGATCCGGCTGCCGGAGGCGCCGGATCCCGCGGCTCAGCGCCGCCAGGTGAGCAGCGGGACCTCGCGCTCGGCGCGGGTGGGCGAGCCGTGCTGGCCCACCATCTCGAAGGCGTGCGGGGCCACGCGCCGGCCGTCGTAGAGCGCGAGGTCGCCGTGCACCGCGACGAGCAGCTCGCCGATGCGCCCGCACACCCGCTCCTCCACCACGGTCCCGAACCAGCCGGCTGCCACGGCCTCGTCGCGGGTGAGCACCCACGCGTGGGCGCCGAAGCGGTCCTCCCAGGCCCGCCGCACCCGCGCGCGCACGTCGGCGTCGGCGTCGGGCCGGAAGTGCAGCTGCACGAGGCGCGGCTCCCCCGCCGTGTGCGCGATCCCCTCGAGCAGGGCGGGGTCGGCGAGCGCGCCGGACTCGTCGGCGGCCGCGTAGTCCACACGCCGCGTCGGCGGCACGTCCACCATCCCGTGGTCGCCGGTGGCGAGCACCACGGTGCCGGCGGGGACGCGGTCCACCAGGCGGCGCAGGGCGCCGTCGATCTCCTCCAGCGCGTGCAGCCAGCGGTCCGAGCCGACGCCGTCCCGGTGCCCCGCCTTGTCCAGCTCGTTGACGTAGAAGTACACGAGGGTGGGCTCGCGGGCGTCCTTGAGCACCCGCTCGGCCGCCTGCGCGCGGGCCAGCAGGCCGCGGCCGGCCACGAACCGCCCGCCGCGCAGCCCCGCCCGGGTGAGCCCGGAGTGCTCGAACGCCGGCAGGGAGACGGTCACGGCGTCCACGCCGGCCGCCCCAGCCCGCTCGAACACGGTGGGCCGCGGCTGCCAGGCCACGGGGTCCGTGGCCTCGTCCCAGCCGCCGAGCTGGTTGACCACGGCGTCCCGCTCAGGGTCGAGCACGTCGTAGCCGGCCACCCCGTGCTCGCCGACGTCCAGACCGGTGCCCAGGCTCGTCAGCGACGCGGCGGTGGTGGTGGGCACGGCGGCCTGCAGCACCCGGCCGCTGTCGGCCATCGCCGCGCGCAGCGTGGGCGCGTGCCCGCCGAAGCGCTTGAGCACGGATCGGCCGAGCCCGTCCACGAGGGCGACGACGACGCGGCGACTCGCGGGCACCCCCAGCGCGTTCTCGCAGCCGGGGACGCCGAGCGCGGCGGCCGCGGAGGTCAGGACCGAGCGTAGCGCCCGCTCCGGGGGCACGACGCCGACGGGGACGGCGGGTCCGCTCACGCGGTGGCCGCCAGGTGGGCCCGGCGCAGGGCGCGGGCGAAGGCGAGCGCGCCGTCCACGGCGCCCTGCCCGTCGGCGTCCGCGGCCACGCGGATCACGAGGTCCTCGCGGGTGGCGGTGCCGGTGTAGCCGTGGTCGAGGTCGCACTGCGGGTCCGCGCAGCCCGCGGGCTGCAGGTCAAGGCGCTGGCCGCCGGCCCAGATCAGGCCGAGGGTCATCTCCGCCACGGGGTCCGCGGGGCTGAAGCGGGCCGGGTCGGCGTGGCCGGTGGTGAGCACCACCGAGCCCAGGGCCCGCACCGGGACCATCTCGGTGGAGACCTGCGCGAGCACGGCCTGGCCGGCGGCGTCCGCGGCGTGGTCGTCCAGGTGGACGGCCAGCAGCGCGTCCTGGGCGAGCACGAGCACGGTGATGTGCCGGTGGATCTCCTCGTAGTCGAAGTGCGTGTCCACGTGGACCAGATGCGCGTCCGGGGTGCGCTCCCCCAGCTCGACGGCGATCGCGTGCGCCACCAGCTCCGGGTAGAAGCCGGCGCGCGCGAGCGAGGCGCCGAGCCCGCCGGCGCCCTCCAGCGTGCGGGCCTCGTGCCGGTGCTCCCCCGACGCCGGGGCGCCGGGGCGGTGCTCGGGACGGCCGGACTCGTGACTCCTGCGGAACGGGCTCATGGGCTCCATGCTACGGGCCGCCCGCGCCGGGCGACCGGTGCCTAGGGGCGGCCCGCTCAGCTGCCGCGCAGGGCGCGGCGGGCGGAGTCGGTGCGGCCGGCGGCGTTCGCCACGTCCACCTCGGCCTGGAGGACGGTGACGCCCTCCGGGGAGGCGAGCACGGGCGAGAAGCGCAGCCGGGCCACCTGGGGCAGGTCATCCTTGAGGACGCTGACCCGGCCCACGAGGTCCTCGAGGGCGGCGAGGTCCACAGCGGGCACCCCGCCGCCGCCCTCCAGCTTGGCCGCCGCGCGCGGGGCGCGGACCATGCGGGCGACGTCGCGGTCGGTCAGCGGGGGCACCCGGTGCACCCAGTCCCCCAGCAGGTCGGTCGCGTCGCCGGCGATGCCGAAGGACACCACGGGGCCCAGCAGCGGGTCCTCCAGCGCCGTGACCATGCAGGCCTGCCCGGCCGGGGCCATGGCCTGGACCTCGAGCTCGGTGACCCCGAAGGGCGCCAGGACGCGCCGCATCTGCTCCACGTTGCGCCGCAGCGAGTCGGCGTCCACCACGTTCAGCCGCACGCCGCCCAGGTCCAGCCGGTGGCGCAGGTGCGGGTCCACGGCCTTGACGGCCACCGGGAAGCCGAGCCTCTCGGCGGCGGCCACGGCCTCGTCCGCCGTCTCGAAGCGGGCCGAGGGCAGCACGGCGATCCCGTAGTGCCCGAGGAGCTCCTCGGTCTCGGCCGGGCTCAGACGCACCAGCTCGGTGCCCTCGGCGCTCGCGGCGGCCGCCTCCACCAGGTCCTCGGCGGCGTGCAGGCGCACGTCGGCCGGCTCGAGCGGCTCGCCGGCGTCCTCCCCGCGCCACCGGACATAGTCCGCGAGCGCGCCGAGCACGCTCATGGCCTGCTGGGGCGAGGGGTAGAAGGGCACGCCGGGCTGCAGGGAGCCGGGCTCGGCGTCGTCGGCCACGGGGCCGGAGGCGCCGAGGGTGGCCCCGGCGTAGCGCGGGGAGACGACGTCGGTGAGGCAGACGAGCACGGGCATCCGCGCGCCGGCCGTGGCCTCGGCCAGGGCGCGGGCCACGGTCTCGGGGTCGTCGTCCTCCTGGTGCAAGCCCAGGCGGCCCACCACCACGACGGCGTCGGCCTGCTCGTGGGCGACGGCCTCGCGGACCGAGGCCACGAGGGTCTCGGCGGGCGGGGCCACGCCCTGCTCGCTGCCGGCCAGGCCCACCGTGGCGACGACGTCGAGGCCGGCCTCGGCGGCGGCGTCCCGGGCGAGCCGGTCCACGGCGAGGGAGTCGGCCACGAGCACCACGCGGCGGCCGGTGGGCAGGGGCTGGCTGGCCACGGCCATGAGCAGGTCAAGCATGGCCTCGTGGGTGTGGACCTCGAGCACGCCGGTCTGGTCAAGCATCGAGTCCACGGCGCCCTCGGGGGCCTGGGTGGTGCGGGTCTCGTGCCCGGGGGGCAGGAACCGGCCGGTGACGTCGGAGCGGACCACCACGACGGGCTTGGTGCGGGACAGGCGCCGGGTGATGCGGGTGAACTTGCGCGGGTTGCCGAAGGACTCGAGGTAGACGCCGACGGCGGCGGTGTGCGGGTCGGCCTCGAAGAACTGCATGGCGTCGTTGCCGGAGACGTCGGCGCGGTTGCCGGCGCTGATCGAGGTGGACACGCCCACCCCGCGGCGCTTGGCGCCGGCGGAGACCATGGCGCCCACGGCGCCGGACTGGCTGAACAGGCCGACGGGACCGCGCTGGGCCAGGCCCGGGTAGGGCGAGGCGTTGAGCCGCACGGCGGGGTCGGTGCGGACGAGCCCAGCCGAGGCGGGACCGATCACGCGCATGCCGTGGGCGCGGGCGAGGGAGACGAGCCGGCGCTGGGCCTCGAGGCCCTCCGCGCCGGCGTCGGCGTAGCCGGAGGTGAGGACCAGCAGTCCGGCGGCACCGGCGGCGCCGGCCTCGGGGACGAGCGCCTCGACCTGGTCCACGGGGACCGCGACCACGACGAGCTCGACCTCCTCGCCGATCTCGGCGAGCGAGGCGTGGGCGGTGAGGCCCTGCACCTCGCCGGCGGCGCGGTTCACGGCGTGCACGGGGCCGGTGAACCCGCCCTCGAGGATGTGGCGCAGCACCATGGAGCCGACGGCCTGGGGGTCGCGGGAGGCGCCGACGACGGCCACGGACTCCGGAGCCACGAGCTCGGCGACGCTGCGGGCCTCGGCTCGGTGCTCGCGGGACTCGACCACGGCGCGCCAGCGGGCGGTGGGGTCGATGGGGAACTCGACGGCCACGACGCCGTCCTCGAAGCGCCGGGTGACCTCGAAGCCCGACTCCTGGAACACGGAGAGCATCTTGCGGTTCTCCGGCAGCACCTCCGCGGTGAACCGCCGGATGCCGTGCTCGCGGGCGGCGACCGCCAGGTGCTCCATGAGGATGGAGCCCAGGCCGCGGCCCTGCGCGGCATCGGAGATGTTGAACGCGACCTCGGCGGCGTCGGAGTCCCCGTAGCGGTCGTACCGGCCCACGCCGAGCAGGCGGCCGCCGCGCGTGATCACGAACGCCACCCGGTCCTTGTGGTCCACGTGCGTGAACCGGTCCAGGTCCTTGGCGCTGAGCTCGGACTTGTACGTGAAGTAGCGCAGGTAGATCGAGGTCTCGGACTGCCCGGCGTGCATGCGCTGCAGCTCGGCCGCGTCCTCCGGGGTGATGGGGCGCAGACGCGCCGTGGCACCGTCGCGGAGGACGACGTCGGCCTCCCAGTGGCTCGGATAGTCGCGGACCGGTTCGGTGTCACCCATAGGATTCACCCTAGACAATCCCCGACGACGTGAGGACTCCCCGAGCACCATGATGTCCCGTTCTTCCCGTTCCCGCCCCTCCGAGCAGGACGTCGCGCGCCCGCTCCCGCTGGAGCAGGAGAACATCGTCGACGTCGACGTCTCCGAGGAGATGGAGGCCTCGTTCCTCGAGTACGCCTACTCGGTGATCTACTCCCGCGCCCTGCCGGACGCCCGCGACGGGCTCAAGCCGGTGCAGCGGCGCATCCTCTACATGATGTCCCGGATGGGGCTGCGCCCGGACCGCGGCCACGTGAAGTCCGCCCGCGTGGTGGGCGAGGTGATGGGCAAGCTGCACCCCCACGGCGACGCCGCGATCTACGACGCGATGGTCCGCCTGGCCCAGCCGTTCTCCCTGCGCCTGCCCGTGGTGGACGGGCACGGCAACTTCGGCTCGCTCGACGACGGCCCCGCGGCCCCGCGCTACACGGAGGCCCGCATGGCGCCGGCCGCCCTGGCGCTCACCGCGGACCTCGACGAGGACACGGTGGACTTCGTCCCCAACTACGACAACCAGTTCCAGCAGCCCGCCGTCCTGCCCGCCGCGTACCCCAACCTGCTGGTCAACGGCACCACGGGCATCGCCGTCGGCATGGCCACGAACATGGCCCCGCACAACCTGCGCGAGGTGGTGGCGGCCGCCCGCCACCTGCTCGCCGACCCCGAGGCCGACCTCGAGGCGATCATGGCGCACATCCCGGGCCCCGACCTGCCCTCGGGCGGCCGGATCGTGGGGCTGGACGGGGTGCGCGACGCCTACGCCACCGGCCGGGGCACCTTCCGGATGCGCGCCGCCGTCGCCGTGGAGCAGGTCTCGGCGCGCCGGACCGGGCTCGTGGTCACCGAGCTGCCGTACGCCGTGGGTCCGGAGAAGGTCATCGAGCGGATCAAGGCCGGCGTCGACGCGAAGAAGCTCAGCGGCATCGCCGACGTCGTGGACCTCACGGACCGCAAGAACGGGCTGCGCCTGCAGATCGAGCTGAAGTCGGGCTTCAACCCGCAGGCCGTGCTCGCCGCCCTCTACCGGCACACGCCGCTCGAGGAGACCTTCGGCATCAACAACGTCGCCCTCGTGGACGGCCAGCCGCAGACCCTGGGCCTGCTGCCGCTGCTGCGCGTCTACGTGGACCACCGCCTCGACGTGGTCCGCCGCCGCACCGCCCACCGGCTGCAGCGCCGCCAGGACCGCCTCCACCTCGTGGAGGGCCTGCTGCTCGCCCTCGTGGACATCGACGAGGTCATCGAGATCATCCGCTCCTCGGACGACACGGCCGCCGCGCGCACCCGGCTGATGGGGGTCTTCGACCTCACCCAGGTGCAGGCGGACCACATCCTCGAGCTGCGCCTGCGCCAGCTCACGAAGTTCTCCCGGATCGAGCTCGAGGCCGAGCGGGACGAGCTGCAGGCCGCCATCGCCGAGCTCGAGGCGGTCCTCGGCTCGGAGGCGCGCCTGCGCGAGGTGGTCTCCGCCGAGCTGCAGGCCGTGGCCGACGAGTTCGGCGACGACCGCCGCACCGTCCTGCTCGAGGCCGAGACCGTGGCCGCCCCCGCCGCCTCGACCGCCGGCGGGCCCACCCCCGCCGGGGCCGCCCAGGCCGGGGCGGACCTCATGGTCCCGGACACCGCCTGCTGGGCAGTGCTCACCACCTCCGGGCGCCTGCTGCGCACCGCCGACCGCACCCCGATCGCCTCGCAGGGGCGGCGCCGCAAGCACGACGCCTTCGCCTCCGTGGTGGCGACGACGGCCCGCGGCGAGATCGGCGCCCTCACCTCCACGGGCGCGCTGCACCGGATCCAGGCCGTGGACCTGCCCGCCGCGCCCGAGCCCTCCGCGGCCCCGGCGATGACCGGGTCCGTCCCCGCCAAGGAGCTGGTGCCCCTCGGCAAGGGCGAGAGCCTCGTGGCGCTCGTGCCCCTGGACGCCGTGATCGCCCTCGGCACCGCCCAGGGCGTGGTCAAGCGGGTGCGCCCCGAGTGGCCGCTGAACCGCGAGGTGGCGGAGGCGATCGCCCTCAAGGACGGCGACGCGGTGGTCGGCGCCGCCCCCGCCGTGGACGACGAGGACCAGCTGGTCTTCCTCACCCGCGCCGGGCAGCTGCTGCGCTACGCCGCGTCCGCGGTCCGCCCCCAGGGTCCGGCCGCCGGCGGCGTGGCCGGCCTGCGGGTGGCCGCCGACGACGCGGTCCTCGCCTTCGGCGTGGCCCCCGCCGCCTCCCTCACCGGCCCCGGCGACGACGCCGCCGCCCACCCGCGCCCCGCCGTCGTGGTGACGGTGACGGACGGCGAGGGCGACCTGCTCGGCTCCGCCGGCGGCTCCGTGAAGGTCACGCCCCTGGGCGAGTACCCGGCCAAGGGGCGCGGCACCGGCGGCGTGCGCGCGCACCGGCTGCTCAAGGGCGAGACGTCCCTCGTGCTCGGCTGGGTGGGCGCCGGCCCCGCGCTGGCCGCCTCGAAGGCCGGCGTGGCCCGGGCGCTGCCGGTCGAGTACGGGCGTCGCGACGGCTCGGGTGTGCCCGTGGACCAGCGCATCGAGGCCGTCGGCGCCGGGGCCTCCCCCGAGCTGCTCAGCGCGCCGCCGGTCGCGGACGACCCCGTGACGGTCTCGGCGGACTGACGCCCAGGCGCAGCCGCACGTCGGCCTCCGCGGCCAGGCGCTCGTCGTGGGTGACCACCACGGCGATCCGCCCGGCCAGGGCCGCGCGCAGGTCCGCCATCAGGGCCAGGGCCTCGTCCTGGCCCACGTGCGCGGTGGGCTCATCCAGGAGCACGACGTCGGCCCGGGCCACGAGGGCGCGCGCCACGGCCAGGCGCTGGCGCTGGCCTCCCGAGAGCACGCGGCCGCCGGCGCCCACGGGCGTGTCCAGCCCCTCCGGGGCCGCCGCCAGCCAGGGGCCGAGGCCGACGCGCTCGAGCACCGCGGTGAGCTCCGCGTCGTCCGGGGCGTCCTCGGGATCCCGGGCGAGCGCCAGGTTGCCGCGCAGGCTGGAGTCGAACAGGAGCGCGTCCTGCGGCGTCCACGCCACGCGCGCCAGCGCCGCCGCGTCCGCGGGTGCCTCGACGCGGCGCCCGTCCGCCTCGGTGCGCAGCAGGTAGGCGCCCTCGGCCAGCGGCTGGAACCCCAGCAGCACGGCCAGCAGGGTGGACTTGCCCGCGCCGGAGGGCCCGGTGACGACGGCGGTCTGCCCCGGCTCGACGCACAGGTCGACGCCGCTCCAGAGCGGCGCGTCCGCGCCCTCGAAGCGGACGGCCGCGCCGCGCAGGGCCAGGCCCGTGACGCGCACGGGCGCCGCCGGCTCCGGGTCGGCGGACATCGGGGCGGACGTCGGGTCGGGCGTGGCCGAGGCCCGGCCCGGGTCCGCGGCGTCCGGGACCGCGGTGCCGGGCTCGTCCTCGCCCATCAGGTCGGCCGCGGCGCGCGCCTGGGACGCCAGGGTGCCCAGCTCCTGGGCGGACTGGGCGAGGGCCCCGTAGGGCTCCGCCCAGGACAGGACGAGCAGCACCGCGAAGGCGGCGACGGCCGCGGCGGTGCCGGTCTGGGTGGCCGTCAGGGCCACGGCCAGCGCGGTGCCCCCGGAGACGAGGACCGCCAGCGCCCGGCCGGCGCCCGCGGCCCACGCGGCCCGGCGCTGGGGCGTGAACCTGTTCGTGCCGGACGCCGTGAACACCGC
>NZ_JANQCJ010000220.1:0-1966 GCF_024723355.1 Micrococcus sp. HG099
GCCCCGGCCTGACGCGCGCCGCCGCGGGCCGCTCGCCCCCGGTGCGGCCGCGTAGGCTGGGAGGCATGACCGACGCCCCCGCCCCCTCCGCCGTGCCCGCCGACGACGCCGTCCCGCGCGTCGCGATCCTGGGCGCGGGCGGGAAGATGGGCCGCCACGCGGTGCCGGCGGTGCGCGAGGCGGCGGGCCTGGAGCTCGTCGCCGAGCTCGGCTCGACCGACCCGCTCGAGGCCATCCTCGACGCCGGCGCCACCCACGTCCTGGACCTCACCGTCCCGGACGTCTCGCCGCGCAACGCCGCGTTCGCGGTGGAGCACGGCCTGCACACCGTGATCGGCACCTCCGGCTGGGGGCCCGAGCGGCGCGAGGCGCTCGCGGCGCAGCTCGCCGAGCACCCCGGCGTCGGCGTGATGATCGCCCCGAACTTCTCCGTGGGCTCCGTGCTGGCCTCGGCGTTCGCGGCGAAGGCCGCGCGGTTCTTCGAGTCCGTGGAGCTCATCGAGATGCACCATCCGGCCAAGCTGGACGCCCCCTCCGGCACCGCCGTGCGCACGGCCGAGCTCATCGGTCAGGCGCGACGGGAGGCCGGCGTGCCGCCGTCCCCGGACGCCACCGAGCGCGACCCGGACGGCTCCCGCGGCGCCGTCGTGGACGGGGTGCACGTGCACGCCGTCCGCCTGCGCGGCCTCGAGGCCCACCAGGAGGTGCTCCTCGGCGGGCCGGGCGAGCAGCTCGTGGTCCGCCACGACGCGTTCGACCGCGGCGCCTACATGCCCGGCATCGTGCTGGGGCTGCGCAGCGTGGCGTCCCGGCCCGGGCTCACCTACGGACTGGACGGATACCTGGACCTTGGCTGATCGCGCCCCCCGCCCCGCGGAGCAGACCGTCGCCGACCCGGCCGAGCACGCGGCCCGGGCCCGCCGCTCCACCCTGATGAGCAAGCTCTGGGTGGGGTTCGTCTCCCTGCTCGTGCTGTTCTTCGCCTCGTTCGCCGTGTACGTCGCCGTCGCGTTCATCCGCGCGCCCCAGCTGCTGGCCAAGGGGATCGGCGTGGGCGTCATCTTCGTGGTGCTCGTGACCGTGGCCGTCCTGGCCCGCGAGGTCTGGTTCGGCCGGCAGACCGAGCGCCTGGCGGACCTGCTCGAGGCCGAGGGCGGGCTGCCCGAGGACGACCTGCCCCGCTCTCCGGGCGGCCGGATCGACCGCGCGGCCGCCGACGCCCAGTTCGAGGTCTACCGCGTCGAGGCCGAGGCGGCGCCGCGCGACTGGCGCACCCGCTACCGCCTCGCCCTGGCCTACGACGCCTCCGGGGACCGCCGCCGGGCCCGCGAGGCCGCCCGCGAGGCCGTCCGCCTGCACCGCCAGGGCTGAGCCCGGTCAGCGCCCCACGGGTGGGGGCGCGTCCGCCTCGCCCGCCCGCGAGAGCCGGGCCACGGCGGACTCGAGGGGCCCACGCCGGCCCGTGAGGTCCGCGGCCAGGCCGGCCGCCAGGCACAGCGCCACGAGGACCGTCAGCAGCGCCGCGTCGGAGGCGTCGAACTCCAGGCGCGACGCCGCAGCCAGCACCAGCAGGTGCCCCACGTAGAGTGTCAGCGGGATCCGCCCCGCCCCCGTGAGGGGTCGCGACGCCGCCCGCACGAGGCCGGCCACGCCTGCCCCCGCCCCCCGGTCTGCGGGCGTCCGCCCCGCGAGCGCCCGGTCCAGGGCGGCCCCCACCAGGAGGCAGAGGCCCAGGACGGCGCACGCCCACCCGGCGGCCAGCAGGGCGGCCACGGGGGAGCCCCCGTGCGGGGTGGGCAGCGCGAGCCACAGCGGGTCCGGGGGCAGGTAGGCGAGCCGGTGCTCGCCGGTGCGCAGCGTGGCCGTGAGCTGATCAGGGTCGGCGCCGGTGCCCGCGGCGATCCGCTCCAGGACCCCGGGCGCGCGCAGGACCGCCGCCCCCGCGGCGGCCGCCGCGCCCCCGGCC
>NZ_JANQCJ010000221.1:0-1965 GCF_024723355.1 Micrococcus sp. HG099
GTGCGGACCTGCCCCGCCGCGCCGACCCCGGCCGCGCCCTCGTGGGCGAGGCCGAGGCCGCCCTGCGCGTCACCCCGCGCGCGGGCGCGGTCACCGTCCTGCGCGTGCTCCTCGGCCCGCGCGAGGACTGGTTCGACGCCGCCTCCCTCGCGCGCCTCACCGCGCAGGAGTGGGAGGTCACCTCCCAGACGGACCGCATCGGCGTCCGCCTGGCCGCCCCCGCGGGCGGCCGGACGCTCGCCCGCGCCCGCGACGGCGAGCTCGCCTCCGAGGGCGTGACCGCCGGCGCGCTGCAGGTGCCGCCCTCGGGGGAGCCCGTGCTCTTCCTCGCCGACCACCCCGTCACGGGCGGCTACCCGGTGATCGCCGTCGTCGTCCCCGAGGACCTCGGCGCCGCCGCCCAGCTGCCCCCCGGCGCCCGCGTGCGCCTCGTCCCCGTCCCGCCCGCCGACCCCACCCAGGAGGCCTGAGCCGTGCCCCAGCCCACCACGATCCTCATCGCCAACCGGGGCGAGATCGCCGTGCGCGTGGCCCGCGCCTGCCGAGACCACGGCCTGCGCTCCGTGGCGGTGTACTCGGACCCGGACGCCGACGCGCTCCACGTGGCCGTCGCCGACGAGGCCCACCGGCTCCCGGGCCGCACGTCGGCCGAGACCTACCTGGACCAGCGGGCCCTGCTGGACGTCGCCCGCCGCGCCGGCGCCGACGCCGTGCACCCCGGCTACGGCTTCCTCTCGGAGAACGCGGACTTCGCCCGCGCCGTGATCGACGCCGGCCTCACCTGGATCGGCCCGCCCCCGGAGGCCATCGCCGCGCTGGGGGACAAGATCACCGCCCGCGCGATCGCCCGGGCCGCCGGCGCCCCGCTCGTGCCCGGCACGGACGGGCCCGTGGCCTCGCCCGCGCAGGCGCGGGCCTTCGCCGAGGAGCACGGGCTGCCGATCGTCGTGAAGGCCGCGTTCGGCGGCGGCGGGCGCGGCATCCGGGTGGTCCGCGAGCTGGAGGACGTGGAGGAGGCGTTCGCCGCGGCCACCCGCGAGGCCGTCGCCGCCTTCGGCCGCGGGGAGTGCTTCGTCGAGCGGTTCCTGGAGCGGCCGCGCCACGTGGAGGCGCAGGTGCTGGCGGACGCGCACGGCGCCGTCGTCGTGGTGGGCACCCGGGACTGCTCCCTGCAGCGCCGCGGCCAGAAGCTCGTGGAGGAGGCCCCGGCCCCGTTCCTCACGGACGCCCAGCGCGCGTCCATCCATGAGTCCGCGCGTCGGATCTGCGTCGAGGCCGGGTACACGGGCGCCGGGACCGTGGAGTTCCTCGTGGCCGCGGACGGGACGGTCAGCTTCCTCGAGGTGAACACCCGCCTGCAGGTGGAGCACCCCGTCACCGAGGCGACCACAGGCCTGGACCTCGTGTGCGAGCAGTTCCGCATCGCCGCGGGGGAGCGGCTGGGCCTCGCCGAGGACCCGGCCCCGCGCGGGCACGCCGTGGAGTTCCGCCTGACCGCGGAGGACCCGGCCCTGGGCTTCCTGCCCGTGCCCGGCCGCGTGACAGCGTTCGAGGCGCCCACCGGACCGGGCCTGCGCATGGACTCCGGCGTGCGCACCGGCTCCGCCGTGCCCGGGGAGTACGACTCGCTCCTGGCCAAGCTGATCGTGTGGGGCGAGGACCGCCCGCAGGCCCTGGCTCGCGCCCGCGACGCCCTGGCCGAGCTGCGCGTCGCCGGCGTGCCCACCGTGGCGCCGTTCCACCGGGCGGTCCTGGAGCACCCGGACTTCGCGGGCCCGGAGGGGCTCGGGGTCCACACCGCCTGGATCGAGTCCGACTTCGCGGCGGACCTCGAGCCCTCCGAGCACCTCGCCGCGGCCGCCCCGGACGACGCACGCGTCGAGCTCACCGTGGACGTGGACGGCCGGGCGGTCCGCCTCGGGCTGCCCGCCGCGCTCCACGCGGCGCTGCTCGGCGGCGGGGGAG
>NZ_JANQCJ010000222.1:0-1962 GCF_024723355.1 Micrococcus sp. HG099
CCACGGCGCGGTGCACCGCGTTGGGGTCGAGGCCGAGCCAGCCCGCCAGCTCGCGCTCGTAGCCCGGGCGCAGCACGGCGTCCTTGATGCCGGCCACGATGGGCGCGGCGTGCCGCAGGGCGCCGGCGCGGCCCTCCACCGTGTCCAGGTCGTAGTCCTTCAGGCCGGCCCGGATGGCGAACTCGAATAGCGGGCGCCGGGAGGCGATCAGCGCGCGCACGGCCTCGTCCCCCTGCTGCATGCGCAGGTCGCACGGGTCCATCCCGCTGGGCTCCACGGCCACATAGGTCTTGGCGAGGAACCGGTGGTCCTCGTCGAACGCCTTGAGCGCGGCCTTCTGCCCGGCCTCGTCCCCGTCGAAAGTGAAGATCACCTCGCCGCCCGTGCCGTCGTCGGAGATCAGGCGGCGTGCCACCTTGATGTGGTCCGCGCCGAACGCGGTGCCGCACGTGGCCACCGCGGTGCCGACGCCGGCCAGGTGCGCGGCCATGACGTCCGTGTAGCCCTCCACCAGCACGAGCTGGCGCTCCTTGGCGATGGTCCGCTTGGCCAGGTCGATCCCGTAGAGCACCTGGGACTTCTTGTAGAGCGGGGTCTCGGGGGTGTTCAGGTACTTGGGGCCGGGGTCGTCGTCGTAGAGCTTGCGGGCGCCGAAGCCGATGGTCGCGCCCGTCATGTCCCGGATGGGCCACAGCAGGCGGCCTCGGAAGCGGTCGTACAGGCCGCGCTGGCCCTCGGAGAACAGCCCGGAGGCGCGCAGCTCCTCGTCCCGGAACCCCTTCTGGCGCAGGTGGTCCAGCAGGTGGGACCAGCCCTGCGGGGCGTAGCCCAGCCCGAACTGCTCGGCGTGCTCCTGGGTGAAGCCGCGTTGCGTGAGGAAGTCCCGGCCGGTCTGCGCCTCGGCCGAGCCCAGGGCGCGCCGGTAGAACTCGTCCGCGACCTTGTTGGCCTCCAACAGGCGACGACGGCGCCCCGTCTCCGCCTTGTCCGGGCCGGTGCCGCCGTCCTCGTAGTGCAGCTCGACGCCCACGCGGGCGGCCAGCCGCTCCACGGTCTCCGTGAAGGTGGTGTGCTCGAGCTCCATGAGGAAGCTGATGACGTCCCCGTGCTCGCCGCAGCCGAAGCAGTGGTAGGTGCCGACGCCGGGGCGCACGTGGAAGGAGGGGGTGCGCTCGTCGTGGAACGGGCACAGGCCCTTGAACGATCCGACGCCCGCGGAGCGCAGCGTGACGAACTCCTCCACCACGGCCTTCAAGTCAGTGCGCTCGCGGACGAGGTCGATGTCCTTGCGCAAGATCAGTCCGGCCATGCGGACCATTCTAGGGAGGCGGCGGGGCGCTCAGCCCCGAGCGGAACCGGCCTCCGGGGAGGAGCGGCGCTCTTCGGTGCCCTGTGCAGGAATCGCGGGCGCGGACCCGGGGCGGGCGTCGGCGGAGTCCACCGGCCGGCCGGTGGCGGGGTCGATGACGGGGAGGGCGCCGGTGGCGGCCTCCACGAGCGGGTGGAACAGCGCTGCCGAGGCCAGGCCGCCGTGGCGACGGCGGCGGGCCGAGGACACGAATGAAGGGCTCATGCCCTCCACCCTAGCCAGCCGCCCCGGTGATCCCGGTCACGAGACGATGACATCGTGCCCGGTCAGGTCACGAGACGATGACATCGTGCCCGGTCAGGTCACGATCCGGTGACGTCCGGCTCCGGGCGCACCGCGAGGGCAGCCTCCTCGGTCGGCGCCGCCCGCTCCGGCAGCAGGCGGGGCACGAGCCGCACCAGGACGGCCATCGCCACGAGCTCCACGAGCGTCTGCGTCACCACCACGAGCGGGGCGGGGTCCAGGCTCGGCGGCAGCGCCAGGGCCAGCGGCAGCACCACGAGCGAGTTGCGGGTGACCCCGGAGAACACGAGCGCCCGGCCCGACCGCGCGTCCGCCCGCGCCAGGGCCGCCACGGCCAGCCCGAGGGGCAC
>NZ_JANQCJ010000223.1:0-1960 GCF_024723355.1 Micrococcus sp. HG099
TCGTCGGCAGCGTCAGATGTGTATAAGACCCCGGCCCCTGCCTGTTCCGGCGTCGTCGGCGGCGCCGGCGGTGCCGCTCCCCTGGTGCCCGAGGCCGCCGCCGGGCCGTGGATCCGGTGGTGCCGGTTCCTCCGGGGCGTCTGGGCGGGGTCGAGGTGGCGCGCGGGGGTGAACCAGGGGATCCCTGCGACGACGGCGACCGTCCACCACCCGGCGTGGACGGCGTGGTGATGATGTGAGCAGAGCAGGACCCCGTTGTCGACGTCCGTGCGCCCGCCGTCCTCCCAGTGGCCGATGTGGTGGATCTCGCACCAGCTGGCCGAGAGGGTGCACCCCGGCGCGGCGCAGCCGCCGTCCCGGGCCGTGACGGCCCGTCGCTGGGCGCGGGTGAAGAGGCGTCGGGAGCGGCCGAGGGCCAGGATCTCGCCCTCGCCGCCGAGGACGGCCGGGATGATCTCCGCGTCGCATGCGATCCGGCGGATCTCGCGGGGGTCGATGGGGCCGGTGAACTCGGCCTCGCTGAGGACGGCCGCCGTTCCCGAGGCGGTGCGCACGCGACGCAGGAGGGTCTCGTGGTCGATCGTGACGAGCACCTGCGGTCGGTGGCCCGCCGTGGCGGGGAGGACGCCAGGGGCGGCGAGGGCGAGGGCGGCCTGCAGGGCGCTGACGAGGGTGTCGGCCTGCCGCTGGCCGCGCGTCCGCGGATCGAGGTCAGGCGATCCCGCGGGGGCGTCCACCTGGCCGGACGGTCCCGCGCCCCGGGCGCGGGGATTCGTGGCTGCGGCGGCGACCGTCTGCAGCACCTCGTGCTGGGTGTCGGTCAGGTGCAGGTCCCAGCGGTGCAGGCCCCGGCGCCGGCCGCGATGGAACAGCCCCTGGGCGGCGCGGAGTTCGGCCTCGGTGGGGATGCCGCTGTCGGGCAGGACGACCGCATCGAGGTGCTGGCGCCACCGCGCGCACAGCCGGCGCATCCCGTCCAGGTCCGCGTGGTGGAGTTGCGCGGCCAGCAGCGACTCCCCCGCGGCGAGCAGCGCGTCGGCCTCGTCCTGCGGGACGGCCGCGAGCGCGAGGTCGGTCCGCGCCCGGGTGAGGGTCTCGATCACGGCGTCGCAGGCGGCCTCGTCGGCGGCGCCCTCGGACAGGACCGCGGCGACCTCCGGCAGCGCCGGATCGGCGAGGGGCGCGGTGACGAAGTCCCGCCGTGGGCGAGTGGCCGCGGCTCGGCGGAGCCGCCGCTGGGCGGTGCGCCGGTCGATCCGCACGGTGTCCCGCAGGCAGTCCGCGGCGTCCCGGTGGGGGCCCTTGCCGGGCGGGATCCCCAGCACCTCCTGGCGATCCGCCTCGTGCTCATACGCCTCCGCGAGGTGTCCGGCCAGCGCGGTCTGGAGCGCCGCGACCGTGCGCGACAGCGTCTCCGCCTGCACGAGCAGGTCCGGGAGGAGGGCGCCGCCCGGGACGTCCTGCCAGCGCGGAGCCGCCACCGCCGCGAGGGCCTGCTCGACCGCCTCGCGTGCCCAGTCCACGTCCTCGGCGATCATGGCGCTCCCCCCTCTCCTGCGTCCGGTGCGGCCTCTGGTCTTGATGTGATCCCAGTCCATCGCACGGGGCGGACACGTTAAGTAAGAGGGATTCAATCGGGTCTGTGGACTTCCCCAGGCGTCGGTCCCGGGGCGCAGTGGACCCGGTGCTGCGTCCGGCGCCCCGGGGTGGGGGCCGCTGCCACCGCCGCCGCCGGCGGGCGCGTCCCCGGCAGCCGTGCGCCGGGGCTGTGGGCCGACGTCGGGAGTTCCGAGGGGGCGGCTCTCGACCACCGCCGGTCCGGGGTCGGGCGGGCACCCCGGTGTCCCCACCCCTGCGCACCAGTCCCGCTCCCCCAGCCCGGCTCTCCTCACCGCTCCGGGGTGGGCAGCAGCTCCCAAGTGTCCGGGTGGGGCACGGGGATGGGGCGGCGGTCCGCCGG
>NZ_JANQCJ010000224.1:0-1938 GCF_024723355.1 Micrococcus sp. HG099
CGCAGGTTGTGTAAAAGGACCGGGCGGGGCTCCGTTCCGCCGGTGCCGGTGGCGGGCATCCCCGCCCCGATCGTGCTGCAGAACCTCGCGGTCACCCTGGCCGGCGTGATCCTCGGTCCGTGGCGCGGGGCCGCCGCCATCCTCCTCTTCAACGTGCTCGTGGCCCTCGGTCTGCCCCTGCTCACGGGCGGCCGCGGCGGGCTGGGCGTGTTCGTCGGCCCGTCGTCGGGCTTCATCCTCGGCTACGTGGTCGCCGCGGCCGCGGTGGGCCTCGTGTTCTGGGCCCTGACCGGCCGCGCCCGCCCGGGCCTGCGCCCCGGACGCGTCCTGGCGGCCGCCCTCGTGGCGGGCCTGGTGGGCATGGTGGTGCTGTACGCGGCCGGCGCGGTGGGCTTCATCGTCGCCGCCCACATGGAGCCCGGCGCCGCGGTCCTCGCGATGGGCGCGTTCGTCCCCGGGGACACCGTCAAGGTCGTCCTGGCCGCGCTCCTGGTCACCGGCCTGTGGAAGGCCTACCCGCGGGCGTTCCGCTGATCCCGTGACCCTCGCCCACCCCGCCTCCCGGCCCATGCCCGCCACCTCACCCGCGACCCCCGGCGCCACCCCGCCCGACCCAGCCGCCCGCCTCGTGCCCCTCCGGGGCGCGGACCACGCGGCGGTCCTGGCCGAGGCGGTGCGCGTCCGCGCGTCCGGCGGGATCCCCGTGGTCGGCGACGAGCGCTGGCCGGCGGCGCTGATGGCCGCGCAGGTCGAGCACGCGGCCGCCACGCTGCGGGACCTCGCGGCGCGGGATCCGCGGGCGGCCGCCGAGATCGCGTGGGCGGCGTTCACGTCCGGCTCCACGTCCCGCCCGCGCGTCGTGCTGCGCACCGAGGCGTCCTGGCGCGCGGGGCACCGCGTCGCCGCCGACTGGCTGGGGCTGAGTCCGGGGGAGGAGCTGCTCGTGGCCGTGCATCCGGTCTCCTCGATGGCGGTGCACGCCGCCTCGCTGTGCGGCGCCCTGGGCGCGCGGCTCCGGGTCACCGCCCGCGCCCGGCTGAGCGCCGCCGACCTCGTCGGGCCGGCCGTCCTCGACGCGACGCCGTCGCAGCTCGTCGACGCCCTCGACCTGCTCGACGACGGCGCCCCCTCCACCCTGCGCGTCGCCCTGATCGGCGGGGACCGGCTGCCCGCAGGCGCCCGGGACCGGGCCGCCGCCCACGGGATCCGGGTGGCCCACTTCTACGGGTCCGCGGAGGCCAGCTTCGTGGCCGTGGACCTCGACGGCGCCGGCCTGCGTCCCCTGCCCGACGTACGGCTGCGCATCGCGGACGGAGCGGACGACGCCGGCCCGGCGGGCCCGAACACGCCGGACCCGAATACGCCGCGGGCCCGCACCGGTCTGCTCGAGCTGCGTTCGGACCAGCTCGCCGCCCCGGACGACTCCCGCCTCTCCTCGGGGGCGCCCCGCTGGCGCGCGGACGGCTGGCTCACCACCGGCGACCGAGCCACGTGGGATCCGGACGCGGGGGTGCTCGAGGTCCACGGCCGCGCGGACGACGTGATCCTCACCGCCGGGGCCACCGTCGCCGCGGCGGACGTCGAGGCCGAGCTGGCCGCGGTCCGGGACGGGTCCGGCCGCCCCGTCGCCTCCGGCGTGCTGGTGGTCGGCGTCCCCGACCGGCGGCTGGGCGAGCGGGTGTGCGCCGTCGTCGAGCCGGCCCGGGGACAGGATCCCGAGGCCGCGCTGCAGATGCTGAAGACCGCCGCCCGCGCCGGGCTGTCCCCGGCCGCCCGGCCGCGCCGCTGGGTGCTCGTGGACCGGCTCGAGCGCACCGCCAGCGGGAAGGTCCGCCGCGTGCTCCCCGACGCCGCGCTCCCCGCGGCGACCCGGCACGCAGCCGGACGGCAGGGCCACGCATGAGCGGGCCGCAGCGGCACCCGGAGTCGGCCTGGATC
>NZ_JANQCJ010000225.1:0-1902 GCF_024723355.1 Micrococcus sp. HG099
CCTCCCGGCCGGCGGCAGCGGCGGCCACGGCAACGCCGCCCGCCCCCGCGGCACCCGGCCGCACGAGATCGAGGGCCGCGGTGTCGGCGTCGACGGCGGCATGGGGATCCGCGGCGGCGGCCTCGAGGGCCTCCCGGAAGGCCGCGCCCGTGGGGAAGCGGTCCTCGGGGTCCTTCTCGAGGGCGCGCAGCAGCACGGGGTCGAAGGCGCGCGGCAGGTCCGGGTCCACCTCGGACGGGGCCGGGGGCGCCTCGCGCACGTGCTGGTAGGCCACGGCCAGCGGGGTGTCGCCGGTGAAGGGCGGACGGCCGGTGAGCAGCTCGAACAGCACGCAGCCGGTCGCGTAGAGGTCCGCGCGCCCGTCCACGGTGCGCCCGGTCGCCTGCTCGGGGGCTAGGTAGAGGGCCGTGCCCACCACCGCCTGGGTCTGGGAGGTGGTGGCGGAGGTGTCCGCCAGGGCGTGGGCGATCCCGAAGTCCATCACCTTCACGGAACCGGCGTCCGTGACCATGACGTTGGCCGGCTTCACGTCCCGGTGGACGATCCCCTCCTGGTGGGCGTGCTCGAGCGCCTCCAGCACCTCGCGGGTCCACATGACGGCCCGCTCGGTGCCCACGGCGCCCTCGGCGTGCAGGACCTCGCGCAGGGACCGCCCGGTGACGAGCTCCATCACCAGGTACGGGCAGTCCACGGGGTGGTGGCCGTCCTCGAGGGAGACCTCTCCCGTGTCGTACACGGACACGATCGAGGGGTGGTTGAGCGAGGCCACGGAGCGGGCCTCCTTGCGGAAGCGGGCCTGGAACTGAGGGTCACGCGCCAGGTCGCGGCGCATGAGCTTCACGGCGACGGGCCGGTGCAGGCGCAGGTCGGTGCCGCGGAACACGTCCGCCATCCCGCCGCGACCGATCAGCGCGTCGATCCGGTACCGCCCGTTGAGGGTCCACTGCTCTTCCACGTGGCCGTCTGCGCCTTCCCCGTCCCGCCGCCTCAGGCGGTCGGGCTCTCCTCGGCGGTCGGGGAGGCCGAGCCGCCCGCGTCGTCGGTGGGATCCGCGGTGGGCTCGCCGGTCGGCTCGCCCGTGGGGTCCGACGTCGGCTCGGTGGTGGGCTCCTCGGTCGGCTCCTCGGTGGGCTCCTCGGAGGGGGCGGTGGGCTCCGTCGTCGGCTCCTCCGCGGGCTCCGACGTGGGCTCGGTGGTCGGCTCGTCGCTCGGCTCGGCGGTGGGCTCCGCGGGCTCGGAGGGCTCCTGCGTCGGGGCGGGCTCGTCGCCGCCGGCCCCGCCGGCCACGATCAGCTGCACGTGGGTGTCGTGGCGGTGCCGCTGACCCTCGCCGGGCACCACGCGCACCACCTCGCCCTCGGCGCCGTCGGCGGTCGGGTCGTCCACGCGGTCCACGGTGAAGCCGCGGTCGCGCAGCAGCTGGATCGCGCTGTCCACCGGCTGGCCCACGAGGCCATCGGGGATGACGCCCTCGCCCGTGGAGACGGCCAGGGTGACGGTCTCCCCGCGCTGCAGGGAGCCCACGGGGTTGACCTCCTCGACGGTGCCGCGCGGGCTGCGCGCGTCGCGGTCCTCCTCCCGCACGACCAGGCCGAGCCGCTCCAGCTCGGCGCGCACCTCGGCCGCGGGGCGGCCCTTGTAGGCCTCCGGGTCCACGGACACGGAGGAGGCCTGCGAGGTGCCGGACGGGGTGGACCCGCCCGGGGTGCGGTCGCCCGTGATCCACGGCCACAGCAGCGCGCCCAGCAGGGCGAACAGGACCAGCCCGAGCAGGGCGAACACGGGCCACCGGTTCGCGCGTCGGCGCTTCACCGGGGCCGAGCCCTGGCCGGCGGGCGGGGCCTCCTGCACGACGTCGGACGGGCGGGTCTGCGGGTCGCGGACCGCCGCGATCTCCTCGTC
>NZ_JANQCJ010000226.1:0-1886 GCF_024723355.1 Micrococcus sp. HG099
GCGCAGCCCCCTGCTGGACCTCGCGTCGGCCGAGCCCCACGGCCCGGCAGGCGGCGCCGTCGAGGGCGTCGGCCCGGACGCGGGTGTGGCCGCCCACTACGGCCGCCCGCTGCCGGAACAGCGCGCGCTGGCCCGCGGCCGGGCGCTCGTGGACCTCTCGCACCGCGCCGTGCTGTCCGTCTCCGGCCCGGACCGCCTGACCTGGCTGCACACCCTGGGCACCCAGCACGTGGCGGACCTGCCGGCGGGCACCAGCACGGAGATCCTCTTCCTCGACGCCCAGGGGCGCATCGAGCACGCCGCCCACCTGCTCGAGGACGGCGCCGCCGCCTGGCTCGTCACCGACCGCGAGGACGGCCCCGGCCTCGCCGCATGGCTCGCGTCCATGCGCTTCTCCCACCAGGTGACGCTGCGCGACCACACCGGCACCGTCGCCGTCGTGGGCTCCACCGCCCCCGTGCCCGGCTGGGAGGACCGCACCGTCTGGGTCGACCCGTGGCCGCACGTGGGCGTCGGCGGCTGGGCCTACACCGCGGACCCGCGCCCCGAGGCCCACCCGGGCGCGGACTGGAGCTGGCGCGAGCACCTCGTCACCCGGGCCGACCTCGAGGCCACCGTCCGCACGCTCGGCACGGGCGCGCTGGAGGGCTGGTCCCTGGCCGGCACGACGGCGGCCGAGGCCCTGCGCATCGAGGCCGGCCGGCCCCGCATGGCCACGGACGTGGACGAGCGCGCCCTGCCGCACGAGCTGGACCTGCTGCGCACCGCCGTCCACCTGGAGAAGGGCTGCTACCGCGGCCAGGAGACCGTGGCGCGCGTGCACAACCTCGGCCGCCCGCCCCGCCGCCTCACCCGCCTGATGCTGGACGGCTCCGTGCACGCCCTGCCCCCGCACGGCGCCCCGGTGATCCTCCGCCCCGCCGAGGACACGCCGCAGGCCCGCGCGGCCGCGCGCCCCGTGGGCGCCGTGACCTCCTCGGCCCAGCACCACGAGGCCGGTGCCGTGGCCCTGGCCCTGCTCAAGCGCTCCGTCCCCGTGGACGCCGAGCTGCTCGTGCGCGAGGACCTGCCCGGGGACGCCGAGGCCGGGGACGCGGCGGACGCCGCCGAGACCGGCTGGATCGCCGCCGCCCAGGAGCCGCTGGTCTCCCCGGAGGCCGGCCAGGTCGTGGGACGCCCCCGCGGCGTCGGCCGACTGCGCTGAGCCGCGCCGTCGGCGCTGAGCCGGGCGGCCGCGCTGAGCCTCGCGGTCCCCGCCGGCTCAGCCGAGCGCGAGCACCGTCCGCGACCCCACCGGCTCCAGCCCCACCGCGATCGCCACGTGGTGTCCGGGCGTGTGGCCGGCGCGCACGTGCGCCACGGGCAGCAGGCCCTCCAGGGCGGCGCGGTCCATCGCCACGGCCGCCGCGTAGCGGCCGAGCCCGTGCCCGCGCAGCCGGGGCACCGTGAGCACGCCCAGCTCGGCGAGGATGCCGCCCGAGACCCGGTGGCCCGCCGCGGCGACCGGCGCCTCGAGGCCGTGTCCCGCGCCGTCGTCGGGGACGAGGGACGCGGAGGAGGTCCAGGCGTGGGCGGCCGCCTCGGCCAGGTCGTCCGCGGGCGCCTGCGCCGCGACGGCGAGCGCGTGGGCGGGGTCCGCGGAGACGGCCACGGACCGGGAGGGCTCCAGCACCGGGGGCTCCTCGGCGGCGTACAGGGTGAACTCGCCGCGGGAGCGCACGGCCGCCCCGCCACCGGCCCCGCCGCCGGGCGCCGTGCCCGCGGCCGTGCGCAGCAGCGCGGACTCCACGCCGAGCACCTCGGCGGGCACGTCCCGGCAGGCGGCCGCGAACCCGGCGGGGGCTGGCTCTTTTACACATCTTGCGCCGCCGGCCGACCTACGCCGG
>NZ_JANQCJ010000227.1:0-1835 GCF_024723355.1 Micrococcus sp. HG099
GGCCGGGAGTCCGCGCGCGGCGGCTCGGCCGCGGGGTCCTGCGGCGCAGTCGTCGGCTCGACCGCGGCATCCTGGGCCGCCCGACGCGGGGCGCCCGTCGCCGGGTCGACACGGGGCACGCGGGGACGACGCGGACTCATCGCGGACTCCTTCGCAGCTCGGGGCGGGACCCCCACAGCGTACTGCCCTCCCCTGGCAGGACCCTGGCCCCCGCCGGACGCGGACGGGCCCGCCCGGAGCGATCCGGACGGGCCCGTGCGTCGCCGTCGGGGACGCTCAGCCGCGGTAGCGCGGGAAGGCGGAGCGGCCGGCGTACACGGCGGCGTCGGCCAGGTCCTCCTCGATGCGCAGCAGCTGGTTGTACTTGGCCACGCGGTCCGAGCGGGCCGGGGCGCCGGTCTTGATCTGGCCGGCGTTGGTGGCCACGGCGAGGTCGGCGATGAAGGTGTCCTCGGTCTCGCCCGAGCGGTGCGAGATCATGCAGTGGAACATGTGGCGCTGGGCCAGGGCGATCGCGTCGAAGGTCTCGGTCAGCGAGCCGATCTGGTTCACTTTCACGAGCAGGGCGTTGCCGGCCTTGTCGTCGATGCCGCGCTGCAGGCGCTCCACGTTGGTGACGAACAGGTCGTCGCCCACGAGCTGGACGCGGTCGCCCAGCTTCTCGGTGAGCAGACGCCAGCCGTCCCAGTCGTTCTCGTCCAGCGGGTCCTCGATGGAGACGATCGGGTAGTTGTCCGCCAGCTCGGTGTAGTAGGCCACCATGTCCTCGGCGGAGCGCTTCTGGCCCTCGAAGGTGTAGGCGCCCTTCTCGCAGAACTCAGAGGAGGCCACGTCCAGGGCCAGCGCGATGTCCTCGCCCAGGGTGTAGCCGGCCTTCTTCACGGCCTCCGCGATCAGGTCCAGCGCGGCGCGGTTGGACTCGAGGGACGGGGCGAAGCCGCCCTCGTCGCCCAGGCCGGTGGACAGGCCCTTCTCCTGCAGCACCTTCTTGAGGGAGTGGTACACCTCGGTGCCCCAGCGCAGCGCCTCGCGGAACGAGGGGGCGCCGATCGGGGCGATCATGAACTCCTGGATGTCCACGTTGGAGTCCGCGTGGGCGCCGCCGTTGAGGATGTTCATCATCGGCACGGGCAGCACGTGGGCGTTCGGGCCGCCCAGGTACTTGTAGAGCATCAGGTCGGAGGACTGCGCGGCGGCGGCGGCCACGGCCATGGACACGCCGAGGATCGCGTTGGCGCCCAGCTTGCCCTTGTTGGGGGTGCCGTCCAGGTCCAGCATCAGGCGGTCGACGGCGCGCTGGTCCACGGCGAACTCCTCCTCGAGCTCGTCCGCGATCTCCTCCACGGCGGCGACGGCGTCCAGGACGCCCTTGCCCAGGTAGCGCTTCTTGTCGCCGTCGCGGCGCTCGACGGCCTCGAACTCGCCGGTGGAGGCCCCCGAGGGCACGGCCGCGCGGCCCAGCGAGCCGTCGGTCAGGAGGACCTCCACCTCGACGGTCGGGTTGCCGCGGGAGTCGAGGATCTCGCGGGCGTGGATGGCGTCGATCAGGGCCATGGACGGGTCTCCTTCAATCGAAGTCGGAAGTCGTGCACGTCGGCGGGCACGGGGTCAGCCTAGCGGGGCGGCGGACGCCGCAGACGTCCTGGGCGCCCGACGACGTCGCACCCGGTCCGGCGCCTCGGCGCGGCGGGTGTGGGGCGGACGCGGGTGTGAGGCGAGGGCAGCGGGGACGGGTGTGGGGCGAGGGTGCCGCGGGCGTCAGCCCGCGGTCGGCGGGCGCAGGGCGTCCCAGTCGCCGGCGCGCACCCGGGCGACGGTGCCGCGCAGGGCCCGCT
>NZ_JANQCJ010000228.1:0-1804 GCF_024723355.1 Micrococcus sp. HG099
GCGCCGTGATGAGGGCGATTCGGCGGCTCATAACGGCCGGATGCAGGACAGCTCGGGGCGTGCGGCAGCGTGAGCAGTCTCCCGGCCCTCCGCCGAGCCTCGTCCACGACGCCGGGCCCGCCTGCCCGAGTCCGTGGTGGCCGACGCCGACGCCACCGTCCGCGCCGCGGGCGAGCGCCAGGCCCTCTCGGCCGAGCACACCGTGGTGGGCTTCTTCGGCGCCACCGGCTCCGGCAAGTCCTCCCTCTTCAACGCGCTCACCGGGCGGGACCTGGCCCGCGTGGCCGCCACCCGCCCCACCACGTCCGAGCCGCTCGCCGCGGTGTGGGGCGTGGGCCGCGGCCAGGGTCTGGACGCCGGCGCGGACGGCGACGGCACGGGCGAGGGCGGCGGCGCCGCCGCCCTGCTGGACTGGCTCGGCGTCCGCCGTCGCCACCTGCTGGACGAGGCGCCCGTCCTGGACGATGGCCGGCCCGGCTTCCTCGGCCTGGGCCACCGCGAGGGCGCGGACGCCACGGGCCTGATCCTGCTGGACCTGCCGGACATCGACTCGGTGGAGCTGTCCAACCGGGAGATCACCTCCCGCCTGGCCGGGCACGTGGACGTGCTCGTGTGGGTGGTGGACCCGGAGAAGTACGCGGACGCCGTGCTCCACCGCGAGTTCCTGGCCACCATGGGCTCGCACGCCGCCGTGACCCTCGTGCTGCTCAACCAGGTGGACCGCCTGTCCGTGCGGGACCGGGACACCGTCCTGGCCTCCCTGCGCCGCATGCTCTCCGGCCACGGCCTCGGGGACGTGCGCGTCCTGCCGGTCTCCGCCCGCACCGGCGAGGGCCTCGAGGAGGTCGGTCGGCAGATCGCCGCCATCGTCGAGCGCCGCGGGGCCGCGGCGGAGCGCCTGGGCGCCGACGTCGCCGCCCGCGCCCGGGACCTCGACGCCGCCTCCGGCGAGGGCGAGCCGGCCGGCGTCGGACCGGGGGACGAGCAGCGACTCGGGCGCGACCTGGCCACCGCCGGCGGCGTGCCCGCCGTGGTGCGCGCCGTGGAGGGCTCCTACCGCCTGCGCTCGGCCAAGCAGACCAGCTGGCCCGTGCTGCGCTGGATGCACTCCTTCCGCGCGGACCCCCTGCGCCGGCTGCACCTGATGCCCGACCGCCCAGCCGTCCGCCGCGACCGGGACGAGGTCGGCCGCGACCCCGCCCTGCACCGCACCTCGCTCCCTGAGCGCACGGGCACGCAGAAGGCCGTGGTGGACGGCGCCGTCCGCACCCTCGTCACCGCGGCCGCGGCCGGGGCCCCCGAGCCATGGGCCGCCTCCGTGCGCCGCGCCGGACGCGCCCACGCCGAGCAGGTGCCGGACGCCGTGGACCAGGCGATCGCCGCCACCGACCTCGGGGCGGGCCGCGGCAGCTGGTGGCACCCCGTGCTCAACGTCCTGCAATGGCTCGCACTGCTCACCGCGGTCGTGGGCGCCGGCTGGCTGGGCGTGCTCGCGCTCGCGGCCTACCTGCAGTTCCCGCTGCCGCCGGCCCCGGTGGTCGAGGGCTTCCCCATCCCCACCCTGCTGCTCGTCGGCGGCCTCGCCCTCGGCGTCCTGCTGGCCCTGCTGGCGATCCCGCTGACCCGCATCACGGCGGCCTCGCGCGGGCGCCGGGCCCGCCGACGCCTCGAGGAGGGGACCACCGACGTCGGACGCCGGCTCGTGGTGGACCCGGTGCGCGCGGAGGTGGACCGGTTCCACGCGTTCCGCGACGCCGTGGCCCTGGCCCTTATACACATCTGACGCTGCCGACGAGCCTACGCG
>NZ_JANQCJ010000229.1:0-1797 GCF_024723355.1 Micrococcus sp. HG099
CCAGGCGTGGGTGTCGGCCCGCCGCGCCGTCGCCGGCCCGGTGCCCCTGCCCGGCCCGGCGGGGGAGGAGGGCGTCGCGCCGCTGGACCAGGTGGCCACGCCCCTGACCCAGGTGCTCGTGCGCCGCGTGGCCGCGCACCGCACCGCCGCCGCCTTCCTGCTCGCCCTCACCCAGGGCGCGGGCCGCGGGCCGGTGCCCGAGTACCGCCTGGTGACCGAGGCCGGCGACGACGGCGTCCCCCGGATGCGCGTGGAGCGGGTCACCCGGGACTGACCGGGCGACCCGCTCCACGGCGGTGCGCTGGGACGTCGGCGCGGGGTCCGACGTCGGGGCCGGGCGTCAGCGCGAGCGCTGGCGCAGGCGCTGCAGGTCCAGGATGACCACGGCGCGGTTCTCGAGCCGGATCCAGCCGCGCTGCACGAACTCGGCGAGGGCCTTGTTCACGGTCTCGCGGGAGGCGCCGACCAGCTGGGCGAGCTCCTCCTGGGTGAGGTCGTGGGCCACGAGCAGGCCGTCCGCGGCCGGGCGGCCGAAGCGGTCCGCCAGGTCCAGGAGGGCCTTGGCCACGCGGCCGGGCACATCCGAGAACACGAGGTCTGCGAGGGACTCGTTGGTCTTGGACAGGCGCTGGGCCAGGGCCTGCAGGAGCTGGACTGAGACGTCCGGCGAGGAGCCGATGGCGCGGCGCAGGTTCTCATGGCGCAGGCCGGCCAGGCGCGTGGCGGAGACCGCGGTGGCGGTGGCGCTGCGCGGGGCCGGGTTGAACAGGGCCATCTCGCCGAAGATCTCGCCGGGGCCGAGGACGGCCACCAGGTTCTCGCGGCCGTCCGAGGCCGTGCGGCCGAGCTTGATCTTGCCGGACATGATCACGTACAGCTGATCGCCCTGATCGCCCTCGTGGAACGCGGACGCGCCGCGGGAGAGCTCCACCTCCGTGAGCTCGGAGGTCAGGATGGCGAACACCTCGTCGTCCAGGTTGGTGAACAGCGGAGCCTTCCGCAGGACCTCGAGATCCATGGTGTGCGTGTCCTCTCTGTAACGAGTTCCTGGCACCGCGACGGCAGGGCCGCCCGGTCCACTGCGCTCCATTGTGCCCCATGCCCCGGATCGGACCGATACCCTGGACGCTCCGGCGGCCCGACCGGGCCCTCCGCCCCCGCCGCCGCCGGTGCCCGCCACCGCCGAAGGGAGACGCCCGTGCCGCTGAGCCTGACCTGGCTGGACGCCGTGCTCCTGGTGCTGCTGGTGGTGCTCCTGGTGCAGGGGCATCGCCGCGGCCTGTGGGTGGTCCTGGGCAATCTGGTGGGCCTCGTCGGCGGCGCGGCGATCGCGTTCTACGCCATGCCCGAGGTCGCGCAGCTGGTCACCGCGCCGCAGTGGCGGTGGGCGGCCCTGCTCGCCACGCTCGTGCTGCTCGTGGCCGCGGGCCAGTACGTGGGCGCGGCCATCGGCGAGGCGATCCGCCTGCGCGTGAACCTGCCCGCCCTCCGCCTGGTGGACCGGATGCTCGGCGCGCTCGCGGCCGGCGTGGCCGGGGCGCTCGTGGTGTGGCTCGTCTCCTTCTCCATGTCCACGGCCGGCTCCGGCGCGGTGACCCGCGAGGTGGCCCGCTCCCAGGTGATCGCCGCGATCGACCGCGTCCTGCCGGACTCCGCCCTCGCCTGGGCCGCCCGCTCGCGCTCGGCCGTGGCGGACCTGGACATGCTCCCCGAGCTGCGGCTCCCCGAGCCCGTGCCCGTCCCTGACGACGACGGCGGCGTGCGCGCCGCGCCCCCGACCTCCTCGCCCGCCACGAC
>NZ_JANQCJ010000022.1:0-26169 GCF_024723355.1 Micrococcus sp. HG099
CGGCGCGGCGGCGGGTCCGAGCCCGAGCGCGGTCCGGAGCCGGACCAGGGCCGGGGTCAGGGCCGGGGCTCCTCGCCCGAGGGGCCCTCGGTGGGCCCGCAGGGGCGGCACGGGGAGGCGGCCGCCCCGGCGCCGCAGGTGTTGGTCCCGGTGGACCCGCGCGACCCCGTGGCCCGGCGCGAGCGTGAGTCCCTCGAGGTGGTGCTGCAGCACCCCACCCTGCTCTCCGCCGAGCAGTGGACCGCCCTCTACGCGGCCCGGTTCACCATCCCGCAGTACGCGGCGGTGCACCACGGGGTGAAGGTGGCCGGCTCCTCCGGAGCCACCCCGCAGCGCTGGGTGGACGCCGTGCGGGACGCGGTCCCCCAGGAGGTGGCCGGCGTCGTCTCCGAGCTGGCCGTGCGGGACCTGCCCGCCCGCACCCCCGCGGACGTGGACCGGTACTGCCGGGACATCATGAACCGGCTCTTCGCCCTGCAGATCGTGCACCGCAAGGAGGAGCTGCTCGGCCGGCTCCAGCGGCTGGGCCCCCACGGCGACCCGGCCGAGTTCACGGCGCTCAACAGCGAGCTCATGGAGCTCGAGGCGCGCCGCCGGGCCCTGCGCGCAGACGACTGAGCACCCTCGCCGCGCGGGCGAGGGTGCTCAGTGTGCTCGACGCCGACGGGCGCCGGGGCGCGGATGCTCGGCAGACGGGAGGGTCAGCCCTCCTCGACCTCGATCACGTCGCCGGTCTTCGCGTCGATCTTGACCTCGGCGCCGTCCTCGCCGTTCTCGCGGTCCAGCTCGACCTTCCAGGCGAGGGTGCCGTCCTCCTCGTCGAGGTCGACCTCGTCCACGGTCTGGTCCGTGCGGCCCTGGAGGGCGGTGCTGATGGCGGTCTCGGCGGTCACCTGGGCCTCGCCGGCGCGGCGGACGTCGTCGTCGATCTGCGGGCGGACGCCCTCGCTGACCTGGCCGTCGGTGGTGACGTCGTACTCCTTGACGTCATCGCCGACCACGACGTCGACCTCCCACTTCGCGTCGTCGTCGTCCAGGTCCATCTCCACGATGACGCCGTCACCGTGCAGGCCGAGGATCTCGTCGATCGCGGCGTAGGCCGGGTCGTCGCCCTGGCGCTCGACCGAGCCGGAGGCGGCGGCGGGGGAGGTGGAGGCCGAGCCCGAGGCGTCGTCGCGGTCGTCGTTGTCGTCACCGGCCGGGGCCGTGGTGGCGGCTTGCGTCGGGGACTGCTGCACCGCGGACTCCTGGGGGTTCGCGGCGGTGTCGTCGTCGGCCGTGCCGCAGGCGGCGAGGGCGAGGGCGGCGAGGAGGCCGGTCCCGGTGAGGGCGGTCTTGCGGGCGATGGAGGTGGCGTTCATGGTCGTGCGCTCCTTGGTCATCCGTTGGGTCTCCTGGTGAGGACTCCATAGGACCGTAGGCAGATGAGAGGGGGGTGAGGACAGGGCTCGCGTGCGCCGGACGGCGCGGTGCCGGACGGGTCCGCGAGGTCGAGTGGCGCGCCGGGAGGGGGCTCTGGTAGAGTTCCATCCGTTGTCCGAGCGGCCCAGGTCGTTCGAACCGCATTCCCCCGTAGCTCAATTGGCAGAGCATTCGACTGTTAATCGAAGGGTTGCTGGTTCGAGTCCAGCCGGGGGAGCTGCCGAGAGGCAGATCCTCGAGGCGAAGCCCCTGCACCGACCATGTCGGTGCGGGGGCTTCTTCGTGCCTGGAGGATGACCGGGCCGAGCAGTTCCGCGAGCGTGATGTCGAAGACCTCCGCGATGGTGGCCAGCTCCTCCAACGTAAAGGCCACCCGCGCGCGAAGCCGGTGTGAGATGCCGCTCTGTGAGACGCCGAGCGCCGCTGCTAGGTCTGCCTGGCGTTTGCCGGAGCGGGCGAGCCAAGCACGCACCTCTGCGGCGACCATCGAATTGAAATCCGAGCCGCTCTCCTCGTTCGAGTTCGTCATGGGCAAGACCCTATGGCTCAGGCGAACGGCGCACAAGGTCAGAGAAAAAAAGTTGCGATGACCGCAAGGCGAGGGCTGGGCAGATATGCGTACAGCGCATACAGTGTGGGCCATGAGCAATCACACCCGTTGCGTCAGGTCGAACCTGGCAGCCGAAATCAGTAGACGAGACCTAACCCAGGCCCGCGCAGCGGCACTGGCCGGTCTCACCCCGGACGGTCTTTCCAAGCGGATGTCCGGGCAGGTCGAATTCCGCCTAGGGCGTGTTGCTAAAGGATGGTCGCTAGCCAGTGGAGCGTCGCGGAGAGACTGAGCCCGGCGTGATAGTTCCGGGCGTACTTGTCCGAGCGCATCGCGATCCCTCGCCACTGCTTGAGCCGGTTGAAGCACCGCTCCACGACATTGCGGCCCCGGTAGCGCTGGCGCTGGTCTTCGGTGAAGTCGATCGGCCGGCCCGGGCGTCTGCGCCGGTGCGCGATCTGGTCGGCCCGCTCGGGGATCGTGGCCGCGATGCCATGCCGGCGCAGCCAAGCCCGGTTCGCCTTCGAGGGGTAGCCCTTGTCCGCGATCAGCCTCTGCGGGCGTGTCCTGGGCCGGCCACGGGCCCCGGCAACGCTGATCTGCTCCAGCGTGGTGGTCAGCATCGAGGTATCCGCGACCTGGCCACCGGTCACCACGAACGCCAGAGCCCTCCCCTTGCCATCACACACCAGATGATTCTTCGTCGTCAGACCACCACGGGAACGTCCGATCGCATGATCAGCCGGCTCGTCCCCTGATTTCTTGTAGTTCATCCAGGCCCCCTGTGGTGCGGGGCAGGGTCGCACCGTGCTGATGGACGCGCACGATCGTGGAATCGATTGAGGCGACCCAGTCCAGTTCCCCGGCCGCCTGCGCCATGGACTGGGTCTTCTCCAGCACCTGCTCCCACACGCCCTGGGCAGCCCACCGGTTGAAGTTCTTGTAGATCGTGTTCCAGTTCCCGAACCTCTCGGGCAGATCCCGCCACGGCGCCCCGGTGCGGAACCGCCAAGCGGTGGCCTCCACGACCGTGCGCCGATCCACGGGCGGGCGCCCGGTGGTCTTCGCTTCCGGGAGCAGTGGGCCGATCACGGCCCAGACCTCGTCTGAGATCACGTCACGCGACATCCCTCAAGACTGAGGCATCGACCCTTGGAACCCTTTAGCAACACGCCCTAGGGCCGGCAGCGGTGCTGGGCGACAAGCAATGGTGGGGCTTGGTCACCCGCTACGATTGTGAGGATGGGAGTGCAGCCCGAGGAACATGGCGTAGCCGCACACCGTCCTGGAACAGTCATCGAGCACGACCGTGAGCCAGGGCCGGGCGGGCTTTCCGTTCGCGGCCAGGACGATGATGTCCAGCACGGTGTGGTCGGCCTGCCACATCGCGTTGGGCTCCTCAGCGGTGCGGCGCAGCACGAGCTCGTAGTTCGCCGGGGGCTGACTTTGTAGCGGAATGCTTCGTTTGCGGGGCATTCGCGCGATACGCCGAACGAATCGTCCGGCGTGGTCCGTAGACTCCTGCCCATGGACCTTCTGGACGTGGGACGGATCGTTGCTGGGCTGGTATTGCTGATACTGGGCGGAGAGCTTCTGGTGCGCGGGGCCTCGGCCCTGGCCCGGCGGGTGGGCATTTCTTCCCTGGTGGTCGGGCTGACGGTGGTCTCGGCCGCCACCTCGGCACCGGAGCTGGCAGTCACCATCGGCGCGGTCCTGCGCGATGAACCCGGGTTAGCCGTGGGCAACGTGGTCGGCAGCAACATCGTCAACGTCCTGCTCATCCTCGGGCTCTCCGCCCTAGTCATTCCCCTGATCGTGAGGCAACGGCTGGTACGTTTCGACCTGCCTTTAATGGTGGCTCTGTCGGTCGGGTTGCTGCTCGTGTCCCTCGACGGGCGGATCAGCGCGGTCGAGGGGCTGATCCTGTTCTGCGCGGTGGTGGCGCACGTGGTGTTGACCGTCGTCATCAGCCGGCGCGAGGCGAAGTCCCCGGTCCACGGGGCAGGGTCATCCAGTGGCGCGTCCGTCCCCGACGCTGCCGGTGAGGGCGAGGAGCCGTCTCCCGCTTCGACCGGCAGGTCGCTTCTGCTCGTGGCGCTGGGGGTCGTCCTGTTGGTGGGCGGCGCGACGCTGCTGGTCGAGGGGGCGGTGAGCATCGCCACCACTTTAGGCGTGAGCAGCCTGGTGGTCGGGTTGACCGTGGTGGCGGTCGGGACGTCCCTGCCGGAGCTGGCGACCTCGATCATCGCGGTGCGCCGTGGCGAACGTGATCTGGCCGTGGGCAACGTGGTGGGCAGCAACATCTTCAACATCGGGGTGGTGCTTGGACTGCCCGCGCTGGTCGCTTCTGGCGGCATCCCGGTCTCGAGCGCCGCGGTGGCCTTCGACATCCCGGTGATGCTCACCGCCGCCCTCGCCCTGCTGCCTGTCACGTTCACCGGCTTCGCGGTGGCCCGCTGGGAAGGTGCCCTGTTCGTGGCCCTGTATCTGGCCTATACGGGTTACGTCGTCCTGGCCGCCACCGCGCACGACGCGCTGGAAGGCTTCACCGCCGTCATGGTCTGGTTCGTCCTCCCGCTGGTGGCCGTCACACTGATCGCCTTCACCTCCTACGAGCTCGGGCTGCGCAAGGGGCGTCAGGGCCTCGGAGGAACACCAGGTGTGTCCTGACCATGGGCATCGGCACCTTGCGGACCTGGGACTCGACTGCTCTGCGTTCCGGCCCTGGCGGGCAGAGGACGGTCGCTGGTCTCCGGTAAACGGGCGTGTGGCCTCGTCCGGGGCCTACGACCTGTGGAAGATATGGAGATCATGAGCGTCGCCTGCGACGCCCCCCTGTGACAGACCCTGGTGCGCCGCTACGCCGACGGACGGAAGAAGCCGCAGCCCGGGCGAAGGAACATCCCTCGGAGGCGTTCCGCGACTGGTGCTATTCATCCTCGAACAGCAGGCCACCGATCTCGCCTTCAGCGACGTGTTCCTGTCAGCGGATGCGGGCACCGAACTCTTCCAAGCGGAAGTCCGCCGCGCACCAGGCGAATGGCGCCGGTTCGGTGGCTACATGCTCCAGTCCTTCCGCACCACGGCCGGCCCGCTGGCCGCGCCCCCCTCGGCTTTGCTCAGCGAACAAGCCGCCGAAAACTGAACCACCCGTCATCGGCATACAAGGAACGCAAGGCTCGGCGTCTGCGGGCGATGGCATATCGCCGCTCTCCGCCACGGCAGGCATTGCTCATCGGCCACTAAACGCCGCGAGAACCACGCCATTTACCGCTGCGACTCACACACGGGAAGGGTTCTGAGAGTGGGCAAAAGTCTGGACAGAACCCCGTGGGCCAAAGGCGTGCGCGGCATCCTGCGGCAGGGATCTGGGGTCCACGCCGCCGATCGGAACGGCTCGACGTCCTTCCTCTGGTTCCTGCTGGCCCTTGCCTTCCTCCTGACGAACCTGCCCTCCGGCATCGACCCGTTCCGCGCCGTCGGCCTCCACCTGGGCGCGGCGGCGTCGCTGGGATTCCTCCTGCACGTGCTGACCCGCGGCGCCCCCGCCGCACGCGACTGAGCCGCCGGCGCCGTCGCCCGGCCTCACGCGCCCGCCCAAGCCCCCGAACGCATCCCCGTCCCGCACCCCTTGACGCTTCATCCATGCGTCGGTCAGGCTGTTGCCTCCCCCGACCCGCAGGAGCCAACGAGCCTGATGAGCCGAGCCGAGCCGAATTCCGGCCCCGCCGACCCTGACAGACGCACCGCCACGCCGCACCGCGCCGACGCCCGCGCGGAGGTGAGCACCTCGTGGACCCGATCCTCCTGCTGATCCTCGGCGTCGTCGTCATCCTCGTGATCATCCTGGCCAACGGCTTCTTCGTGGCCCAGGAGTTCGCCTACATGTCCGTGGACCGGGTGCGCCTGGCCGCCGCGGCAGAGAACGGGGACGAGGCCGCGCGGCGCGCGCTCGCCGTCACCCGGCGCACCTCCTTCATGCTCTCGGGCGCCCAGCTCGGCATCACGGTCACCGGCCTGCTGGTCGGCTACGTGGCCGAGCCCATGGTCGGCGAGGCCCTCACCCAGCTGCTCGGCGGCACCGCGATCCCCGCGTCCGTGGTGATCGCCGTGTCCACCGTGGGCGTGCTGCTCGTGGCCACGGTGGTCCAGATGATCATCGGCGAGCTGTACCCCAAGAACCTGGCCATCGCGAACCCGGACCCCCTGGCCCGTGCCCTCGCCCGGCCCACCCAGGTCTACCTCGCCCTCTTCGGCTGGCTCATCTGGGTCTTCGATAAGTCCGCCGAGGCCCTGCTGCGCCTGCTGCGCATCGAGCCGGTGCACGACGTCGACTCCACCGCCACAGCCCAGGACCTGGACCGGATCGTGGAGGACTCCCGGGACAGCGGCACGCTGCCGGCCGAGCTCTCCGTGCTCCTGGACCGCATCCTCGACTTCCCCGAGCGCGACGCCGAGCACGCCATGGTCCCGCGCTCCCAGACCGACGAGGTCGGCCCCGAGACCACCGTCGCCGAGGTCCGCGCCCTGATGGCCGCGGCCCACACCCGGTACCCGGTGATCTCCGCGGACCACCAGCCCCTCGGCGTCGTGCACCTGCAGGACGTGCTGGCCCTGGGCCACGCGCCCGCCCCGGACCTGCTCGTCACGGACGTGATGCGCCCGGCCACCGTGGTGCCCACCGTGATGCCCCTGCCGGACGTCACCCGCGCCCTCGACGACGCCGACGACCAGCTCGCCTGCGTCATCGACGAGCACGGCGGCTTCGTCGGCGTGCTCACCCTCGAGGACCTGGCGGAGGAGCTGGTCGGCGACCTGCGCGACGAGCACGACGACGAGGCGCACGAGGAGATCGTGCCTGTCGTCGTCGGCGAGTCGTGGGCGCTGCGCGGGGACGTCCACCTGGACGAGCTCGAGCGCGCGATCGGCCACCCGCTGCCCGAGGGTGAGGCGGAGACCGTCTCCGGCCTGCTCATCGAGTCGCTCGGCCGCCTCCCGGAGGAGGGCGAGCGCGTGGCCGTGGACCTGCCCGAGGACACCCGCGACTACGGCGGCGACGTGCTCTACGACCGCCGCCTCGAGGTGGACGTCCGCCGCGTCGAGCGGCACGTGCCCGCCGACGTCGAGGTGCACCTCGTGGAGACCCCGCGCGAGGACGAGACCGAGGAGGACCCCCGATGACCCAGAGCCCCGTGTTCGTCATCCTCGCCACGATCGCGCTGATCGTGCTCAGCGCCCTCTTCGTGATCATGGAGTTCTCCCTGCTCGCCGCACGCCGCCACCGGCTGGAGGCCGAGGCCGGCACGAGCCGCGCGGCCCGCGCCGCCCTGCGCAGCGTGGACGAGCTGACCATCATGCTGGCCGGTGCGCAGCTGGGCATCACGCTCGCCACCTTCGCGCTCGGCGCCATCACCAAGCCCGCGGTGGACGCGTGGCTGGGACCGGTGCTCACCGGCTGGGGTCTGCCGGCCGCCGTCGCCGGGACGGCCTCGTTCTTCCTGTCCCTGCTGCTGGTGACCTTCCTGCACCTGGTGGTGGGGGAGATGGCGCCGAAGTCCTGGGCCATCGCCCACCCCGAGTTCGCGGCCAAGGCCGTGGCGGGCCCGGCCCGTGCCTACGTGTGGGCGGTGCGTCCCCTGCTGGCCTTCGCCAACGACGTGGCCAACCGGCTGGTGGCTGCCAGCGGCGTGACCCCCACGGACCGCGCGGCCGTGGGCGGGCACGACGCCGAGTCCATCCGGCAGCTCGTGGAGCACTCCGCCTCCTCCGGCGCGCTGGACGAGCAGGCCCACGGCCAGATCTCCGGTGCCCTGGACCTGCAGGACGCCACGGTGGGGGACCTCGTCTCGCCGCCGCGGGACCTCGTGACCGTGCCGGCGGACGCCACCGTCGAGGACGTCCAGGCCGCCTCGGTGGCTTCGGGCCACCTGCGCATCCTGGTGCGTCCGGCCGCCGGCCCCGACGACGGCGTCCCCGGCGTCGTGCACGTGCGGGACACCATGGTGCTGGGCCCCCGCGAGCCCGTGGCCCCGCTCGTGCAGGAGGCGCTGACCCTGCCCGTGGACACCGCGTTGCACGAGGCCTCCTCGGCCATGCGGGCCGCGGGCCGGCAGCTGGCCGTGGTCACCTCCGAGGGTCGCACCGTGGGCGTGGTGACGCTGACGGACCTGTTCCGGCGCGTGCTGCCCGTCTCGGGCTGACCGGGCCGGGCGCCTCGCTACGCTGACCGCATGGACGCCGACCCCATGGACACCACGCGACTCGACGACGACCTGCGCGCGATGCTCGCCGAGGTGGAGTCCGACCGCCGGGGTGAGCCCTCGGACTACCTCGAGGACGTCGCCGGGCAGCACGTGGACGGGTTGGCCGCCGCCGTGTGCACGGTGGACGGGCACCAGGCCGCCGCCGGGGAGACGGACCACGCGTTCGCGCTGCAGTCCGTCTCCAAGGCTCTCACCTACGCGGTGGTGCTCCAGGAGGTCGGCCTGGACGCGGTGCTCGAGTGGGTGGGCGTGGAGCCCTCCGGCGAGGCGTTCAACCACCTGTCCCTGCACGACGACGGCCGCCCCTACAACCCGCTGATCAACGCCGGCGCCATCATGGCGCACGCCCTGCTGCCCGCGGGGGACCACGAGGAGCGGGTGGCCCTGCTGGTGCGCCGCTACAGCGCGCTCGCGGGCGCCGAGCTCCAGGTCTCCCAGGACGTGCTCGACGCCGAGCGCACCCGCGCGGACCGCAACCTCGGCCTCGCCCACCTGCTCGCCGCCGCCGGCCAGCTGCCCGTCTCCGCCCGCGAGGCCGTGGCCGGCTACCTGGCCCAGTGCTCGGTGACGGTCACCGCGCCCCAGCTCGCGGTCATGGGCGCCACCCTGGCGGCCGGCGGCACCAACCCGGTGACGGGGGAGCGGGTCCTGGACGAGTGGGTGGCCCAGCAGACCATGTCCGTGATGCTCACGTGCGGGATGTACGACGCCACGGGCCAGTGGGTGGCCGAGGTCGGCGTGCCCGCCAAGTCCGGGGTCTCGGGAGCGCTGCTCGGCGCGGTCCCCGGCGCGCTGGGGATCGCCACGTGGTCGCCCCGCCTGGACGAGCGCGGCAACTCGCGCCGCGGCATCGGGATCTTCGAGGGGCTCAGCGCCCGCTGGGACCTGCACGTCCTCCAGCACCGCGGCGCCCTGCGCGGGCTGCGCGCCTCCCGCTGAGCCTCCGCCTCCCCGCGCCGTCCGGCGCCGCCCCGCGCACCGGCCCCGACGACGGCGGCGCGCCCCGTCCCTTGCCGGCACCGGGTGCGCTCCGCGTAGCGTCGGGGACCATGACCACCCCGGAGAAGAAGGACGCCGCCGCCGCGATCCCCGTGCAGGACTCGCAGCTGGCCCACGACGACCCCCGCACCCGCCACCCGAAGCTCGACGCGCCCGAGCAGCGCCAGGAGGAGCCGGGCCTGGACGGGAAGACCGAGCCGGTGCCGGACATCGGCCTGGACTCGTACCGGGGGCTCGGCCGCCTCGAAGGGCGCAAGGCGCTGATCACCGGCGGCGACTCGGGCATCGGGGCGGCCGTCGCCGTCGCCTACGCCCGCGAGGGCGCCGACGTCGCCATCGCATACCTGCCCGAGGAGCAGCCGGACGCGGACCGCGTCCTGGCCGCGATCGAGGCGGCCGGGCGCACCGCCGTCGCGCTGCCCGGCGACCTCATGGACGCCGGCTACCGCGAGGGGCTCGTGGAGGAGGCCGCGACCGCCCTCGGTGGCCTGGACATCCTCGTGAACAACGCCGGCAAGCAGATCATCTCCGAGTCCCTCGAGGACCTCACGGACCAGCAGGTGCTCGAGACGTTCCAGGTGAACATCCTGTCCATGTTCACGCTCTCGCGCGCCGCGCTCACCCACATGGGCCCGGGCAGCACCATCATCAACACCACCTCGGTGCAGGCGTACAACCCGAACCCGATGATCCTGGACTACGCCGCCACGAAGGCCGCCATCAACAACTTCACCAAGGGCCTGGCCCAGCAGCTGGGGGAGCGCGGCATCCGCGTCAACGCCGTGGCCCCCGGGCCCGTGTGGTCCGTGCTGCAGGTGTCCTACGGCCAGCCGAAGGAGAAGCTGCCGGTGTTCGGCCACGACACCCCCACCGGCCGCGGCGGCCAGCCCGTGGAGATGGCCCCCGCCTACGTGTTCCTCGCCTCCGGCGAGTCCAGCTACGTGAACGGCGAGACCCTCAACGCCAACGGCGGCACCCCCACCCCGTGACGCCACGCGGCTCCCGACGGCGGCGCACCGTCGCCGACGTCGGGACCGACGAGGCCCCGGCGTCGTAGAGTCGCCTGCGCATACACACGACCCCGACCCCTCAGGAGCACACCCATGACCTCCGTCCCCACCGTCCCGTTCCACGACGGCCAGTCCATCCCGCAGCTCGGCTACGGCGTGTGGCGCGTCGAGGACGAGGTGGCCGCCGACGTCGTCGCCCAGGCGATCCGCGCCGGCTACCGCCACATCGACACCGCCGCGATCTACGGCAACGAGGAGGGCGTGGGCCGCGCCGTCGCCGCCGCGGGCGTGCCGCGCGAGGAGCTGTTCATCACCACCAAGGTGTGGAACTCCGCCCACGGGTACGACGAGGCGCTCGCGGCCCTCGAGGAGTCCCTCGGCAAGCTCGGCACCGACTACGTGGACCTGTGGCTCATCCACTGGGCCAAGCCGACCCAGGGCCGCTACGTGGACACCTGGAAGGCCCTCATCGAGGCCCAGCGCCAGGGCAAGGTGCGCTCCATCGGCGTCTCCAACTTCCCGGCGGAGCAGCTCGAGGAGATCATCGAGGCCACCGGCGTGGTGCCCGTCATCCACCAGGTGGAGACCCACCCGTACTGGCAGCAGCGCGAGCTGCGCGAGGTGGAGGAGCGCCACGGCATCCTCCACGAGTCCTGGTCCCCGCTCGGCCAGGGCGGCGAGCTGCTCGAGGACCCGGAGATCACCGCGATCGCCGAGGCCCACGGCGCGACGCCGGCCCAGGTCGTCATCGCCTGGCACCTGGCCAAGGGCTTCGTGGTGATCCCCAAGTCCGTCACCTCCGAGCGGATCGTCTCCAACCTCGCCGCGGCGGACGTGGAGCTGACCGAGGACGAGGTCGCCCGCATCGACGCCCTCGACCGCGAGGACGGCCGCATCGGTCCGGACCCGGCCACCATCGAGTTCTGATCCCGCGCCCGCCCGGGGCGCCCGGCCCGTCCCCTCGGGGACGAGCCGGTGATAGTTTGAAACCTGAATGCCCGGCGTCCGCCGCGCGGCTCGGGCCTCGCATCTGTCCATGCACGACACGGAAGGCATGAACCCATGTCCCATCAGGCCCCTCCCGCCGACGCGCTGAAGGCCCGCGCGCCGCGTCCCGCCGCCCCGGTGACCGCGCAGACCCGCGCGAGCTCCCTGAGCGACCTGCTCGGCGCCGTCGTGCGCCTGCTGCCCCTGCAGGTGAAGGACGAGCTCGCGCTCGCCAAGGGCCACGTGGCCGCCAAGGGCAAGAAGGCCGGCATCGGCGCGGGCGTCACCGTGGTGGGCCTGTTCTTCCTCGCCCTCATGGTGGTGGCCCTCGTGGTCGCCCTCATCGGCGCCTTCGCCGATCCCACGTTCTGGTTCCCGGCCCTGATGGTCGCGGCGGCGTTCCTCGTGCTCGGCGCGATCTTCGCCGGCATCGGCCTCTCCATGGTCAAGGGCGCGATGCCCCTCGTGCCGCAGGAGACCGTGCGCAACCTCGAGTACGACCTCGGCTACCTCAAGGAGGGCAACGCCTTCGACCCGGCCGAGTACGACCGCCTCAAGGCGGAGCGCGCCGAGGCCAAGCGCGTCGAGGCGAAGCGCGCCGAGGAGCGCAAGAAGGTCGAGAAGGAGGAGAACAAGAAGGCCCGCAAGAACGGCGAGGCCGCTCCCCACCCGGACCGCGACGAGGCCTCCGAGGCCGAGATCCGCCGTCGGGCCGACCTGCGCCGCCGCCACCTGGGCGACATCCGCTCCGGCCTGGAGGAGAAGACCAGCGTCAAGGGCCAGCTCGCCGCCTTCGCCGCCCAGCGCAAGGGCCGCGGCGTGACCCCGCAGACCGCCCACGCCACGGACCAGACCGCCCCCTTCACCGGCGCCGCCCGCGCCGGCGAGAAGGCCGCCGAGGCCGAGGACTACGTGAAGGACAACTGGCAGCCGCTCGCGCTGCTGGGCGCCTCCTCCGCCGCGTTCCTCGCCCTGGCCGGCCGCCTGCGCCGCCGATGAGCCCGCCCGGGAGGGCCGCCGCCCTCCCGCCCCGCCCCTCAGGGCGGCCCACGAGGCCCCGATCCGCACGGATCGGGGCCTCGTCGTCGGTAGGGTGGACACCGGGCCGACGCGCGCGTGCGCCGGCCCGCGGACACCGAGGAGAGCGGCATGCGCCTGATCGACGTCGGCCTGCGCGAGGGCCACGAGTACCGGGTGCGGGACACCTGGCTCACCGTCCCGAACGTCATCACGCTGGTCCGGCTCGCCCTCGTGCCCGTCTTCGTGTGGCTCACCGTCACCGACCAGTGCCTCGCGGCGTTCCTCACGCTCGCGTTCCTCTCCAGCACCGACTGGGTGGACGGGTACATCGCCCGGCGCTTCGACATGATCTCCACGGTGGGCCGCTGGCTGGACCCCGTGGCGGACCGGCTCTCGCTCGTGACGGTGGCCCTGACGTTCGTGCTCACCGGCATCGCCCCGGCCTGGCTCGTGCTCTCCATCCTGATCCCGGACGTGGTGCTGACCCTCGTGTGCCTGCGCCTCTTCGGCGGCAGCCCGGACCTGAAGGTCACGGTGTTGGGCAAGGTGCGCACCGCCCTGCTGCTGGCGGGCACCCCGCTGCTGCTGCTCGCCCGCGTCCCCGGGGTGGACCAGGACCTGTGGGGCGGGCTCGCCCTCGTGCTCGTCGGGGCCGGCTGCGTCCTCCACGTGGTGGCCGCCGTGGACTACCTCGTGCGCGCCGTCCGCAAGGCCCGCGAGCTGCGGGCCGCCGGCGTCGACCCTCGCGACCGCCGCGCCCGCCTGGCCCAGGGCGCCTGAGCCGCGGGCCCGGGGCGCCCGGCGCTGGGCCGAGAGCCGAGCGCCGAGGACCGAGCGGGGCGTCCGGACTGCGGGACGACGTCGTCCCCCGCGCGCGGACGCCCGCCCCGCGGTTGCTACCGTGGGAGCCGCGCCGCGTCCGCCGCCGCGCGCCCCGTCACCGCCGACAACAGGAGGGACCTCCGTGTCCGACCGCCCCGGGACCGCCGCCGACCGCCCCCTCAAGGTGCTGATCGCGGCGGACACGTACCCGCCGCACGTGAACGGGGCCGCCACCTTCTGCCACCGCCTCGCCACGGCCCTGCACGCGCGCGGCCACGAGGTGCACGTGGTCATGCCCCGCGGGGAGGCCGGCCCCGACACCGTGGAGGAGCGCCCCGAGGCCACCGTCCACCTGCTGCGCGCCATCCCGGCCCCCACGCACGAGTACTACCGCCTCGTGATGCCCTGGCACGCCAAGGCGGCCTTCCGCCGCATCTACCGCGAGGTCCAGCCGGACGTGGTGCACGTGCAGTGCCACTACATGGTGGGCGAGGCCGCCATCAACGAGGCCGAGCGACGGCGCATCCGGATCGTCTCCACGAACCACTTCATGCCCGAGAACCTCGAGCCGTTCCTGCCGTTCCCGCAGTGGTTCCTGGACATCGTCTCCCGGGTCTCCTGGCGGGACATGGGCCGGCTGATGGGCAAGGGAGCCGCCGTCACCACCCCCACGGCCCTGGCCGCCCGCGCCATGGCCGAGCACGCGGGCCTGGACAACGTGCTGCCGGTGTCCAACGGCATCGACGCCGCGGCCTACGAGCTGCAGCCCGGCGAGACCGTGGACCATCCGGGGCATCCCGTGGTGCTCTTCGTGGGCCGCCTGGCCGTGGAGAAGAACGTGGAGGTGCTGATCCGCGCGATCGCCCACCTGGCCCGCGTCCGGCCGGACCTCGACGTCCACGCGGAGATCGTCGGCGACGGCGAGCAGCGCGACCGCATCCGCGCCGCGGTGGACTCGGAGGGCGTGGCCGACCGCGTCCTGCTGCGCGGCCACGTCTCCGAGGAGGAGCTGCGCGCCGCCTACCTGCGCGCGGACGTGTTCTGCCAGCCGGGCACCGCCGAGCTGCAGTCCCTCGTGACCCTCGAGGCGCTCAGCGCCTCCACCCCCGTGGTGCTCGCCGACGCCCTGGCCCTGCCGCACCTCGTGGACGAGGGCGTCAACGGCCATCTGTTCCCGCCGGGGGACCACGTGGCCCTCGCCGAGCGGGTCGCCCGCATCCTGGACCTGCCCGAGGCCGAGCGCGCCGCCATGGGGGAGGCCTCCCACGCCAAGGCGATGCACCACTCCGCGCAGAAGACCGTGGACGTCTTCGAGCGGCTGTACCGGGGCGCCACCCCTGCCGAGGTGCGCGAGCTGCTCTGAGGCTCCGCGGCCGCGGCGCCTCCGTCGGTAGGATGGGGCGGGCCCGCGAGCGCGCGGGCGGAGGGGCGTTAGCTCAGTCGGTCAGAGCAGGGGACTCATAATCCCTGGGTCGCGGGTTCAAGTCCCGCACGCCCTACAGAGGGCATGAGCCGGGCCGTCGCCGTGTCAGCGACGGCCCGGCTCATGGCTTTTCCGAGGGCGTGTCTCGAGAGCTCGTTCTCCTTCGGATCGACAAGAATGCGCAGGATCGACGGAACGGCCGTCGATCCCGGCCATTTCCGTCGATCCGGGCGGATTCCGTCGCTCCCGCGGGAGCCGGGGTCCGGGCGGGGGCCTCCGGCTCGAACCGGCGCCGGCAGACAGAGCGGCCCCCGGTCCGCGCGTCAGCAGCGCGGGCCGGGGGCCGTCGTCGTGTCCGGGGGCTCAGTAGCGGGCGGCCACCGCGAGCATGTCGGACTTCATGATGGTCGTCGAGGTGAACACCAGGCCGGCGTCCTCGTTGAGGGCGTGGGCCAGCTGGCCGCCGCCCATGTACATGGCCACGTGGTAGATGCGGCCGGTGGACTGGTTCGCGTAGAACACCAGGTCGCCGGGCTGGGCCTGGGAGATCGGCACGTAGGACTTGGCGGCGTTGTACTGGTCGCCGGCGCGGCGGGGGATGGAGATGCCGGCCTTGGCCATGGCCTGCTGGGTGAGGCCGGAGCAGTCGAAGCCGTACGGGCCGTTGCCGCCCCACAGGTAGTACGAGGACGGGTTCTGCACCTTGGAGCGCACGAAGTCGACGGCGGCCTGCTTGCCGTTGGTCACGGGGGCCGGGGCCGGCGCCGGGGCGGAGGAGGCGACCACGGAGGTCTTCAGCACCATGCCCGGGTGGAGCATGGTCGAGGAGGTCATGCCGTTGATCGACTGCAGCACGGAGGCGGAGACGCCGGTGCGGTAGGAGATGATCCACCAGCCGTCGCCCGCGAGCACGGTGTAGGTGGAGGCCGAGGGGGCGGCGGTGCCGGAGGTCTTCAGGACCATGCCCGGGTGGAGCATGGTCGCCGAGGTCATCCCGTTGATGGACTGCAGCGTGGACATGGACACGCCGGTGCGCTGGGAGATGACCCACCAGCCGTCGCCGGCGCGGACGGTGTAGGTGGTCTCGACGGCCTGGGCCGTCTCGGCCGCGGTCACCGAGCCGACGCCGGCCAGGGCGCCCGCGCCGAGGGCGAGGGCGAGGGAGGCGGCGGCGGTGCGGGGGGCGCGGCGGGAGGCGGCGCGCGAGGAGGTCACGGACATCGGATCTTCTTCCCGGACAGGACCGGCGGCCCGTGAGGACGAGGCCTCGGGGGCGTTGCCCGGAACGATGCCGGACCGCTGGTGCGAGTGGTGAACAGTGCTGAAGACCGGGATCGCGAGAGCGAGGAGGAAGCCCCGGTTCCGGACCGGCCGTAACCGATCCGTGACCGAAGATACACGACCGTTACCCAAACGCAACATTACATTCGGGTGGCGCCCAGGTTCCTGTGATTGAGCTTTCGCGAGCGTTGTGGCATGGCCGCCAGCGGGGAGACCGCGTGGGCGGGCGTGGGTCGCGCACGGGCCCACGCGAGATGGGAGCGGCGCGCACGACGGGCGCGGAGCCGTCCCGAATATGGGCCGCGTCACACTGTAGCGCCTCGCCGTGCTGCCGTGGCCCGCCCTGCCGGATCGGGCGCGCCGCGGCGCTAGCGTGGGGAGGGTGAACCCCTCCCGCCCCCTGCGCCTCCTCATGGACGCCCGCTACACGCGCACCGACTTCCACGACGGGATCTCCCGCTACGGCGCCAGCCTGACCGAGGCCGTGGCGCACCGTGCCGCCGCCGAGCGGGGGGAGGGGGTCGACGTCGAGGTGGCCATGCTGATCTCGGACGAGCGCCAGCTGGCGCTGCTGCCGAAGGGCGTGCCGTGGCACCGCGTCTCCGGGCCGACGTCCCCGCGAGAGCCGTTCGTGGCCCGCCAGATGGCTCGCCTGCGGCCGGACGTCGTGTTCTCGCCCATGCAGACCATGGGCTCCTGGGGCCGGCGCCACGCCCTGATCCTCACGCTCCACGACCTGATCTACTACGAGCACCGCACGCCCCCGCAGAACCTCCCGGAGCCCATCCGGTGGCTCTGGCGCGCCTACCACCTGACGATGACGCCGCAGCGCCTCCTGCTAGACCGCGCCGACGCCGTGGCCACCGTCTCCCGCACGACGGCGGAGCTCATCGCCGCGCACCGGCTCACCCGCCGCCCGGTCCGCGTGATCGCCAACGCCGCGCAGCCGGTCCCGCGGCCCCGGGACCCGGAGGAGGCTCCGGAACGGACGCTCCTCTACATGGGCTCCTTCATGGACTACAAGGACGTCGAGTCCCTCGTGGACGCCGCGCCCCTGCTGCCCGGCTACGCCCTGCACCTGCTCTCCCGGATCGACCCGGCCCGCCGCGCGCAGCTCCAGGAGCGGCTGGAGGCGCGCCGCGCCGCCGTCGGCGAGGACGGGGCCGAGGTGGTCTTCCACGACGGCACGGACGAGGCCGAGTACGTGCGGCTGCTGCGCCGGGCGACCGCCGCCGTCACGCTCTCCCGGGCGGAGGGCTTCGGCCTGCCCGTGGCCGAGGCCATGGCCCACGGCACCCCGGTGGTCTGCTCGGACCTGCCGATCTTCCGCGAGATCGCCGGCGACGGCACGCCCTCGTTCCGCGGCGTCCCCCTCGAGGGGGACCGTGCGGCCGCCCTGGCCGCCCGCGTCCGCGAGCTCGAGGACCCGGCCGTGTTCGCGGCGGCATCCCGGGCCGGCGTCGCGCAGGCGGCGCGGTTCAGCTGGGACGAGTCGGCGCGGCGCCTGCTGGAGCTCACTCGCGAGCTGGGGCAGGCCCGGCGGGCGGAGGCGCCGCGTGCGGCCAGAGGACGGAGGGACCGCTCCAGCCGATGAGCACGAGCGGGTCCAGGTAGCGGTCGAACGTCGCGTCCCCGAAGCGCCAGCCGTCCGGCACGCGCACGCCCCAGTGCACGCACGGCACGGCGCAGTGCGCCGGCGCGTCCGCCACCGTCCCCAGCGGCGCCCCGCGCTCGAGCCGGGCGCCCACCGGTGCCGCGGCCTCCACCGGCTCCAGGGAGCTGCGCGTGCCGTCCGCGTGCTCGAGGGTCACCACGGGCCGGTCCACCACGGTCCCGGCGAACACCACCGTCCCGGCGGCCGGGGCGAGCACCGCGGCGCCCGGCGACACGGCCAGGTCCACGCCCCGGTGCCCGCGCCCCCAGGGGCGCTCCGGCGCGGCGAAGGGGCGGAGCACGTCGCCGGGCCGCACGCCCGCCGCGGGTGCGGTCCAGGCCCGGGCCGGCGTCGCGGCGACGGCGAGCCGCGCGTCCGCCGTCGGTCCGTCCTCCGCCCGGATCGACGACGGGGTCGCGGCCCCGATTCCGGGACCGAGCGCGAAAGCGAGTGCGAGCCCCAGCACGCAGAGCAGCAGGACGGCGAGGAGACGATGTGGGCCGGCGGCGGGGCCGGCTCGGCGCGGGGCGGGGGAGCGGGCGGTCATGACGCCACCCTGGACTGCGCGCACCGCCGACGGGGCGGCCCCCGGCGCGGCCGTGGACGACGGCGGCCCGGCGGGCCCCTGTGCAGGAGCCGGCGCCATCCGGTCCGGAGTCGACCTCGACCTTCGGCCCGCCCCCGGGTCCGGCGTCGACTCCCGCCTCGACCCCCGCCTCCGCGTCGACCTCCAGGGCGGCGGGAGCACGGACCGGCCTGGGGTAGGATTCACCTCAGCGGTGTCCTGTGACCGGCCCTGTGCCGTGCCCGGGACGCCGACTCCGCGCATCGCGGTGGACCGCCCCGGCGGTCCAGCCCCCACGCTCGGTCCCGTGTTCGCCCGCCCTCCTCATGCGAGGGTGCGGCCGCGGGTGCTCGTGGGGCCCGGCAGCCCGCCGTCTCGATGCCAGGGGCCGCCCGACCGGGTCGGCCGCCAACCGTCAAGAAATCGACCGGCAGACCGCCCGCGCGCGCCGCGCGGGGTGCCACGGCTGCCACAGAAGGGAACGTCATGCCCGTCGTGACCATGCGCCAGCTCCTCGACTCCGGTGTCCACTTCGGCCACCAGACCCGCCGCTGGAACCCCAAGATGAAGCGCTTCATCTTCACCGAGCGCAACGGCATCTACATCATCGACCTGCAGCAGTCGCTGTCCTACATCGACCGCGCCTACGAGTTCGTCAAGGAGACCGTCGCCCACGGCGGCACCATCCTCTTCGTCGGCACCAAGAAGCAGGGCCAGGAGGTCATCGCCGAGCAGGCCGGCCGTGTCGGCATGCCCTACGTGAACCACCGCTGGCTCGGCGGCATGCTGACCAACTTCTCCACCGTCTCCAAGCGCGTGCAGCGCATGAAGGAGCTCGAGGAGATCGACTTCGAGGACGTGGCCGGCTCGCAGTTCACCAAGAAGGAGCTGCTGCTCCTCAACCGTGAGCTGGAGAAGCTGCAGGCCAACCTCGGCGGCATCCGCAACATGTCCAAGACCCCCTCCGCCGTGTGGGTCGTGGACACCAAGAAGGAGCACCTCGCCGTCGACGAGGCCAAGAAGCTCGGCATCCCGGTGGTCGCCATCCTGGACACCAACTGCGATCCGGACGAGGTCACCTACCCGATCCCGGGCAACGACGACGCGATCCGCTCCGTCAACCTGCTGACCCGCGTGGTCGCCGACGCCGTGGCCGAGGGTCTCATCGCCCGCCAGGGCGGCAAGTCCGGCCAGTCCGCCGCCGAGCCGATGGCCGAGTGGGAGCGCGAGCTGCTCGAGCAGCACAACGCCCAGCAGGCCGAGCAGGCCGAGGCCCCCGCCGAGGCTCCGGCCCAGGCCGAGGAGGCCTCCGCCGAGGCTCCCGCCCAGGCCGAGGAGGCCTCCGCCGGGGCTCCCGCCCAGGCCGAGTGATCCCGCCCGGTCCGTAGGCCCGGCCCCACCGGGCCGGGCCGACGGACCGGACCAGACCCCCCGAACATCCCGCACGAACCCCACCACGGGAAGGACCGAACGAGCATGGCGAACTACACCGCTGCTGACATCAAGGCCCTGCGCGAGCGCACCGGCGCCGGCATGATGGACGTGAAGAAGGCTCTGGACGAGGCCAACGGCGACGCCGAGAAGGCCATCGAGATCATCCGCGTGAAGGGCCTCAAGGGCGCCACCAAGCGCGAGGGCCGCTCCGCCGCCGAGGGCCTCGTGGCCGCCACCGTCGAGAACGGCGTCGGCGTCATGATCGAGCTCAACTGCGAGACCGACTTCGTGGCCAAGGCCGAGAAGTTCATCACCCTGGGCGACGTGGTGCTCCGCGCCGCCGTGGCCTCCGGCGCCGCCGACGTCGAGTCGCTGCTGGCCTCCGAGCACGAGGGCCGCACCCTGGGCGACCACGTGATCGAGGAGGGCGCGCTGCTGGGCGAGAAGGTGGCCGTGCGCCGCCTGGCCCGCGTGGAGGGTGCCCTGGTGGACGCCTACCTGCACAAGACCTCCAAGGACCTGCCGGCGCAGGTGGGCGTGCTGCTCGCCGTCGACGCCGACTCCGCCGAGGCCAAGACGGCCGCGCACGACATCGCCGTGCACACCGCCGCCTACTCGCCCACGTACCTCTCCCGCGAGGACGTCCCGGCCGAGACCGTCGAGAACGAGCGTCGCATCGCCGACGAGACCGCTCGCGCCGAGGGCAAGCCGGAGCAGGCCCTGCCGAAGATCGTCGAGGGTCGCCTGACCGGCTTCTTCAAGGAGATCGTCCTCGAGGACCAGCCGTTCGCGAAGGACCCGAAGCAGACCGTCGGCAAGGTCGCCTCCGACGCCGGCACCAAGGTCACCGGGTTCGCCCGCTTCCGCGTCGGCAACTGATCGCCGCACCCGGACCGGCCGCTCCCGGTCCGCGCCCCGCGTGGGCGTAGGATCGGGGGCGAGCCCAGGTCCGCACCGGCGCCGCCAGGCGCCGTCGACCACCGCATGACGGGGTGGCCGCCCCACCCGGGCTGCCACCCCGTCGTCGCGTCCGCTTCCGGACGGCGCCCCGCGCCCATCCCCGGCCCGACCCCACGCCCCGACCAGGAGGAGCTCCCATGGAGACGAACCGCGCCCCCGAGGACCCGAAGACCGCCCACGTCCCCCAGACCTCGGACGACACGGGCCGCCGTCGCGTCCTGCTGAAGCTCTCCGGCGAGGTGTTCGGCGGCGGCAAGGTCGGCGTGGACCCCGAGACCGTGCGCGGGATCGCCGAGCAGATCGCGGTCGCCGCGGACCGCGTCGAGATCGCGATCGTCGTGGGCGGCGGCAACTTCTTCCGAGGCGCGGAGCTGTCCGAGAACGGCATGGACCGCCGGCGCGCTGACTACATGGGCATGCTCGGCACCGTGATGAACTGCCTCGCCCTGCAGGACTTCCTCATCCAGGCCGGCGTCTCCACCCGCGTGCAGTCGGCCATCCACATGGAGCAGGTCGCCGAGTCCTACATCCCGCTGCGCGCCATCCGCCACATGCAGAAGGGCCGCGTGGTGGTCTTCGGCGCCGGCACCGGCCTGCCCTACTTCTCCACGGACACCGTGGCCGCCCAGCGCGCCCTCGAGATCGGTGCGGACGAGGTCCTCATGGCCAAGTCCGGCGTGGACGGCGTGTACACCGCGGACCCCAAGAAGGACCCGAGCGCGGAGCTGCTCACGCACCTGACGTACGACGAGGCCCTGCTGCGCAACATCCGCGTGATGGACCTGACCGCCATGACCATGTGCAAGGACAACAACCTGGACATGCGAGTGTTCGGCATGGAGGGCCCGGGCAACGTGACCCGCGCCCTGCTCGGCGAGCCGATCGGCACCACCGTCACCGTCTGAGGCCCGCCGCGTAGGATGGCGAGCAGACCTGATCCACCACATCGAGGAGACATCGTGATCCAGGAGACCCTGCAGTCCGCCGAAGAGCAGATGGACCGCACCATCGAGGCCACGCGCGAGGACTTCGCCTCCGTGCGCACCGGCCGGGCCAACCCGGGCCTGTACTCCAAGGTGATGGTCGACTACTACGGCTCCTACACCCCGCTGCAGCAGCTGGCATCCTTCACCACCACGGACGCCCGCACCCTGCTCATCACGCCCTTCGACCAGTCGGCGCTGCGCAACATCGAGAAGGCCCTGTCTGAGTCCGAGGTGGGCGCCAACCCGTCCAACGACGGCAAGGTCATCCGCGTCGTGATGCCGGAGCTCACCGAGGAGCGCCGCAAGGAGTACGTGAAGCTCGTCAAGTCCAAGGCGGAGGAGCACAAGGTCTCCGTGCGCAACGCCCGCCGCAAGGCCAAGGACGCCCTGGACAAGGCCGTCAAGGACGGCGAGGTCGGCGAGGACGAGGGCGCCCGCGGCGAGAAGGACCTCGACGCCATGACCAAGAAGCACGTCGACCTGATCGAGGAGATGGCCAAGAACAAGGAGCAGGAGCTGCTGGAGGTCTGATCCTCCCGCAGAGCCGCTCCCGATGACCACCGCCGTCAGCACGCCCGCGCCCCCGCGCGGCGGCCGCGACCTCAAGTCCGCCGTCCTCGTGGGGGTGGGCCTGCTCGTGCTCGCGCTCGTGGGCCTGGTGTGGCTGGACTGGCTGCTCGTCCTGCTCGTGGTCGCGCTGCTGGTCGGCGCGGTCTCGGAGGTCGCGACGGCGGTGCGCGGCATCGGCCTGCAGGTGCCGCGGGCGCCGCTGTGGGCGGCCGCCGTGGCCCTGCCGGTCAGCGCGTGGCTGTGGGGCGTGCCCGCCCTGTTCGTGGCGCTGGCGGCGTGCCTGGCGCTGCTGGCCGTGTGGACGGCCCTCACCCGCCACCGGCCCACGGGCCAGTTCATGCTCGCCGGCGTGTTCATCGTGCTGTGGGCGCCGTTCCTGCTCTCCTTCGCCGTCGCGATGCTGGACCAGCCCCGGGGCAACCTGCTGGTGGCGATCACGCTGCTGATGGTGGTCTCGAACGACACGTTCGGCTACATCGTGGGCTACCGCTTCGGGCGCACCCCGATCGCCCCGCGCATCAGCCCCAAGAAGTCCTGGGAGGGCCTGGCCGGCTCGCTCGCCGGCTCCGCGCTCGTGGGCGTGGTGACGGTGCCCCTGTTCGTGGGCCAGCCGTGGTGGGTGGGGGCGATCCTCGCCGTGACCACGGTGGCCGCGGCCACCTCCGGCGACTTCTCGGAGTCCATGGTCAAGCGCGAGCTCGGCATCAAGGACATGTCCTCCGCCCTGCCCGGACACGGCGGCGTGATGGACCGCCTGGACTCCCTCGTGTTCGCCGCGCCGGTGGCCTACACCGTGCTCGCGCTGCCCCTCACCTGATCCACCCTCCCGCCCCGGCGCCCGCCGGGGCCCTCACCGCAGGAGACGCCCATGACCACCCGCCGCCCGCAGGACGCCGAGCCGCCCTTCGAGCTCGTCGAGCAGGACGAGATCGGCTACGAGACCTCCCACGTGGACGCCTTCCTCGCCCGGGCCCGGGAGGCCCGCGAGGGCGGCGCCCCGCTCACCGCGGACGAGGTCCGCCAGGCCCGCTTCGCCACGGTCAACGGCGGGTACGCCACGGACGAGGTGGACGACGAGCTGGACCGCCTCGAGGGCGAGCTGGCCGCCGCCGAGCGCGAGGCGTTCGTCTCCGAGCGCGGCGACGAGGACTGGAGCGCGGACCTGGAGGAGCGGGTGGCCGAGCTGGTGGCGCGCGCAGACCGCGCCCCGGCCGAGCGCTTCCGCCGCCCCAGCCGGGAGGACGCGACGAGCTACGACGTGGACGCGGTGGACGCGCTCGTCGACCGCCTGCGGGTGACCCTGGCAGGCGCCGAGGGCGCCGCCGCCCCCGACGCGCGGGGCGGGCTCACCGCGGACGACGTGCGCCGCGCGTCGTTCGGGGAGGCCGAGGGGGACCGGGGCTACGAGGAGGGCCAGGTGGACGCCTACCTGGACGCCGCCGTGGACGTGCTGCTGCGCCGCGCCTGACCCCTGTGCGGCGGCCCCCGGTGCGGGCCGGCCGAGTGGCGGCGATCACAGGCGTGTGAGTACACTCACACGACCGAGACGCCGCGCGAACCACCCCTGCGCGCATGCGTACGTCACCCTCGCCCCGCACCGTGGGCGACGATCGGAAGGCAGTCCTGTGACCCTCGTGGACCATACCCGTCCCGCCGGCGGCGAGGCCGCCGCCTCACCGCCCCCCGGCGAGCCCGCCGAGGCGCCCATGCTCCAGGTGCTCGACGCCGAGGGCCGCCGCCACGCGCAGCCCGAGCTGGACCCGTGGATCGAGGACGTCGACGCCGACGCCCTGGCCGCGCTCTATCGGCAAATGGCCGTGGTGCGGCGCCTGGACATCGAAGCCACGCACCTGCAGCGCCAGGGCGAGCTGGCCCTGTGGCCGCCGCTGCTGGGCCAGGAGGCCGCCCAGGTGGGCTCCGCCGTCGCCCTGCGCGAGGGCGACTTCGTCTTCCCCTCCTACCGCGAGAACGGCGTGGCACTGTTGCGCGGCGTGCCCGCCCTGGACCTGCTGCGCGTGTGGCGCGGCTCCACCTTCTCCGGCTGGGACCCGAAGGCCACCGGCGTGGCCACCCAGCAGATCATCATCGGCGCGCAGGCGCTGCACGCGGTCGGCTACGCCATGGGCGTCCAGCGCGACCAGGCGGACGCCGCCACGATCGTCTACTTCGGCGACGGCGCCACGAGCCAGGGCGACGTCAACGAGGCCATGGTCTTCAGCGCCTCCTACCGCTCGCCCGTGGTCTTCTTCTGCCAGAACAACCACTGGGCCATCTCCGAGCCGGTGAAGCTGCAGACCCGCCGCAGCATCGCCGACCGCCCGTGGGGCTTCGGCATCCCATCCCTGCGGGTGGACGGCAACGACGTCCTCGCCGTCCTCGCCGCCACCCGCGCCGCCGTGGAGCGCGCGGCGGACGGCGGCGGCCCCACCTTCATCGAGGCCGTCACCTACCGCATGGGCCCGCACACCACCGCGGACGACCCCACCCGCTACCGCGACGACGCGGAGCTGGAGGCCTGGAAGGCCCGCGACCCGCTGACCCGCGTGGAGGCGCACCTGCGCACCCTGGACGTGGACGTGGACGCCGTGCTCGCCCAGGCGCAGGCCGAGGCGGACGAGCTGGCGGCGGAGGTCCGCCGCGCCCTCGAGTCGCTCGTGGAGGACGGTGCGGAGCGCCTCTTCGACGAGATCTACGCCGAGCCGCACCAGGAGCTGGAGCGCCAGCGCCGCGAGCACGCCCTCTACCTGCAGCAGTTCGACGACGAGGAGGCGGGCGCGTGAGCGAGCGCATGACCTTCGGCCGCGCGATCAACCGCGGCCTGCACCGTGCCCTGGCGGACGACCCCAAGGTCCTGCTCATGGGCGAGGACATCGGCGCCCTCGGCGGCGTCTTCCGCATCACCGACGGCCTGCAGGACGAGTTCGGCGAGGACCGCGTCCTGGACACCCCGCTGGCGGAGTCCGGCATCGTGGGCACCGCGATCGGCCTGGCCATGCGCGGCTACCGGCCCGTCGTCGAGATCCAGTTCGACGGCTTCGTGTACCCGGCCTTCGACCAGATCGTGGCGAACCTGGCCAAGCTGCGCGCCCGCACCCGCGGCGCCGTGCCCATGCCGGTGACCATCCGCATCCCGTTCGGCGGCGGCATCGGCTCCCCGGAGCACCACTCGGAGTCGCCGGAGGCGTACTTCCTGCACACCCCGGGCCTGCGCGTGGTCTCCCCGTCCTCCCCGCAGGAAGGCCACGACCTGATCCGCGCCGCGATCGCCTCGGACGACCCGGTGGTCTACCTCGAGCCGAAGCGCCGCTACCACGACAAGGGCGAGGTGGACCTGGACGCGGACATCCCGCCGATGAGCACCGCCAAGATCCTGCGCGAGGGCCGCGACGCCACCCTGGTGGTCTACGGCCCGCTCGTGAAGACCGCCCTGCAGGCCGCCGAGGTGGCGGCCGAGGAGGGCGTGGAGGTCGAGGTCGTGGACCTGCGCAGCCTCTCCCCGTTGGACACGGGCCTCGTGGAGTCCTCGGTGCGCCGCACCGGCCGGCTCGTGGTGGCCCACGAGGCCTCCCGCACCGGCGGCCTCGGCGCGGAGCTCGTGGCCACGGTCGCCGAGCGCGCCTTCCACTGGCTGGAGGCGCCGCCCGTGCGCGTCACCGGCATGGACGTGCCCTACCCGCCCTCGAAGCTGGAGCACCTGCATCTGCCGGACCTGGACCGCATCCTCGACGGCGTGGACCGCGCCCTCGGCCGGCCCAACTCGCTGGACTCGGTGGACGCGTTCGCCGCTCCGGAGACCGCCGAGCAGTTCCTCGCCGCCCAGACCGCCGGGGAGGAGACCCGATGAGCCAGAAGACCTTCCGCCTGCCGGACCTGGGCGAGGGCCTCACCGAGTCCGAGATCGTCACCTGGCGGGTGGCCGAGGGCGACGCCGTCACCGTGAACCAGGTCCTCGCGGACGTGGAGACGGCCAAGGCCGTCGTCGAGGTGTCCAGCCCGTTCGCGGGCGTGGTGGCCACCCTGCACGGCTCCGAGGGGGAGACCCTCGAGGTCGGCGCCCCGCTCGTGACCTTCACGGTGGAGGGCGCGGGCGGCGACGGCGGCGACACCGAGTCCGAGGGCCGCGTGCCCACGCTCGTGGGCTACGGTGCCGCGCCGGACACGGGCAGGCCGGGCCGTCGCGCCCGCCGCGGCGACTCCGCCGGGTCCGCCACGTTGCCCGCCCC
>NZ_JANQCJ010000230.1:0-1768 GCF_024723355.1 Micrococcus sp. HG099
GGATGAGGCGGGGGGTGCGGGCCGACGGCGACGTCGAACGGCCCGGTCCACGGTAGTGCCCCCGCCGGGTCGGCTACCATCGGAGAGCGCCCGTCAGGGTCGCCGCCGGGGCCGAGCGCCGCCGTCGGGACGCGCGGGCGAGGGCCTTTAGCTCAGCTGGCAGAGCATCGGACTTTTAATCCGCCGGTCGCGGGTTCGATCCCCGCAGGGCCCACCAGAAGTTGCTTGTTCAAACCGCCGACATTTCCGGTTTGACCTGCGTGGACTGCCGTCTCCCCGTCTCGGGAGGCGGCAGTTTGCTGTACTCCGGGGTCGAACAGGATTTGGTACGGCTCGCCTGCCTGGCCGTCGATGCCGTCGTCGGCGTCGGCAGCCGCTTCATGGTCCTCATGCTCCCAGCACGCGGTTCAGGTGGTCGTTGGCGAAGACCCGGCCCGGGTCGACGGCGTCGCGCTGGGCCAGGAAGTCCCCGAACCGGGGGTAGGCCTCGGCGGCCCACGCGGCGTCGCGGGTGTGCTCCTTGCCCCAGTGCGGGCGCCCGTCCAGGCCCAGGAACAGCTCCTCGACCGCGCGGAAGCAGTCGGTGGGGTCCTCGCGGTGGTAGCGGTGCACGGCCAGGTACACGGACTCGCGGCCGTGCGCGGTGGAGAGCCACACGTCGTCGGCGGCCGCAGTGCGGACCTCCACGGGGAAGGAGACCGGGCCCCCGCCGCGGGCGCGGTCGGCCAGGAGCGCGCGCAGGCCGGTGAACGCCTCCGTGAAGCGCTCGAGCGGCAGCGCGTACTCCATCTCCCGGAAGCGCACCGCGCGGTCCGCCACGAACACCCGGTGGGAGACGTCCGTGTAGGTGCGGCGGTCCACGCCGCGCGCGGCCGCCGCGTTGAGCGCCGGCACGAGCCGCGGCACGCGGGCGCCCAGGCGGCACGTCGCCTCGAAGAGGCCGTTGGCGAGGATCCGGTCCATCACGGCGGCGCGCAGCGGCGGCACGGGGTCCAGGCCCGAGCCCAGCGGCAGCCGGGTGTTCTCCTTGGTGAGGGCCACGGACGTGCCCGGGAACCAGTAGAACTCGAGGTGGTCCGCGGCCCGGGAGCGCTCCACGAAGGAGGCGACGACGTCCTCCAGCGGCTCCGACCGCTCCTCGGCCCGCAGCAGGAACGCCGGCACGGCCTGGATCTCGGCCTCCACGACCACGCCGAGCGCGCCGAGGCCCACCCGGGCGGCCTGGAACAGCTCCGGCTCGGTCCGCGCGTCCAGCCATCGGACCGCGCCGTCCGCGGTGACGAGCCGCAGCCCCGTGACCATCCCGCCGTAGCCGGTGAAGCCCAGCCCGGTGCCGTGCGTCGAGGTGCTCAGCGCCCCGGCCAGGCTCTGCCGGTCGATGTCCCCCATGTTCGCCAGCGCGAGCCCGTGCGCCCCCAGCAGCGGGCCGAGCCGGTGCAGGGGCGTGCCCGCGAGCACGCGCACCCGACCGGTGGCCCGGTCCACGCCCGTGAGGCCGCTGAGGGCGTCGAGCTCCAGCTGCACGCCGTCCGTGACGGCGATCGGGCTGAACGAGTGCCCGGCGCCGATCGGCTTCAACCGCCGTCCCGCCGCCGCGGCCCTCCTGACGACGTCGGCCACCTCCGCCACGGAGCCCGGCCGGGCCGTCTCGGCGGGGGTCCAGGACGCCGAGCCGGACCAGGTGGTCCGCCGGCCCGCGCCGGGGCCGGGGGCGCCGTCGTCGTGGCCGCGGACCGCGCCGCCCTCGCGCCCCGCACCGCCCTCACGC
>NZ_JANQCJ010000231.1:0-1710 GCF_024723355.1 Micrococcus sp. HG099
GGCCCCCTCCACCTCCGAGGAGGCGCCGGCCGGCGCCGCCCGCCCGCAGCCCGAGGCCGCGGAGCCGGAGCGCGCGGACGAGGCCCCCGAGGCGCAGTCGGCCTCGGGGACGTCGGGGGAGCGCCCGCGGTGCACCCCGCCGGTGCGCCTCTACGCCCGTCGCGAGGGCGTGGACCTGACCGCCGTGTCCGGCTCCGGCGTCGGCGGGGTCATCACCCGCGCGGACGTCGAGGCGTTCCTGGCCGGGGGCGGCGCGCCCGCGGCCGAGCCGACGGCGTCGGCCGCGGCCCCGGCCGAGGCCGGGACGTCCGGCGGCGTGCGCACCCTCGGCGGTCGCCCGCGCACCGAGTCCGTGCCCGTCAAGGGCGTGCGCAAGGCGACGGCGTCGGCCATGGTGGCCTCCGCCTTCACCGCCCCGCACGTGACCGAGTTCCTGCAGGTGGACGTCACCGAGACCATGGAGCTGCTGGCCGAGCTCAAGGCCTCCCGGGAGTACCGGGACGTCAAGCTCACCCCCATGACGCTCGCCGCCAAGGCGTGCCTCGTGGCCATGGAGCGCACCCCGGACGTCAACGCCCGCTGGGACGAGGCCTCCGGGGCGATCCTGCAGCAGAACTTCGTGAACCTCGGCTTCGCCGCCGCCACCCCGCGCGGGCTGATGGTGCCGAACGTCAAGGACGCCCAGGCGATGTCCCTGACCGAGCTCGCAGACGCCATCCGCGAGCTCACCGGGCGCGCCCGCGAGGGCAGGCTGTCCCCGGCGGAGCTCTCCGGCGGCACCTTCACCCTGACCAACGTCGGCGTGTTCGGCGTGGACGCCGGCACCCCGATCATCAACCCGGGGGAGGGCGCGATCATCGCGATCGGCCAGGTGCGACGGATGCCGTGGGAGCACCGCGGCGAGATCGCCCTGCGGGACGTCATGACGCTCTCGCTGTCCTTCGACCACCGCTTCGTGGACGGCGAGCAGGGCTCGCGGTTCCTCGCGGACGTCGGCGCGATCCTGCGCCGCCCGGGCCTGACGCTCACCATGGTCTGACGCCCCGGCGCCACGAGGACGGCCCCGCCTCCCGGAGAGATCCGGGGGACGGGGCCGTCGTCGTCGGCGTGCGGACCGGCGGGGCCGGGCGGGCTCACTCGGCGCCGGCGGGCAGCTCCATGACCAGCTCGGTGATGACCTCGGCGCGGGCGTTGGAGAAGACCTTCTCCTGGCCGACGGTCTCGAAGCCGCGGCGGGAGAGCACCTTGACGGAGCCGGCGTTGTCCTCGGGCACGTGCGCGCGCAGGGGGCGGCGGGTGTGCTCGCGCAGGAACGCGTCCACGGCGGCGGTGGTCAGACCGAGCCCCCAGTAGTCCTGGGCGGTCCAGAAGGAGAGCTCGCCGACGCCGTCGTGCTCGGTGCACACGATGGCGCCCACGGCGCGGCCCTCGTGCTCGATGGTGCGCACCACCGCGGTCTCGTCCGCGAGCAGGCTGCTCCAGTGGTAGTCGAACACGCCGCGGTCCCGGGGGTTGCGCGGGGCGAAGGCGGACATGAGGCTGGCCTGCTCGTCCTGCTGGTGCAGGAAGAACTCGTCCAGATCCTCGGGTCGGACGTCACGAAGGAGCACGGCGGCGGACCTCTCTTCGGCGGGGTGCGACGGCGTGCGCCGTCGTGGTTCCGGCCACGGTACCACCGGGTCCGGCGCCGTCCGCCGGTGTGCGCCCGCC
>NZ_JANQCJ010000232.1:0-1709 GCF_024723355.1 Micrococcus sp. HG099
CGGCCGCCCGACGGCCCGCCGTCCCCTCCCGCCGGGAGGAGGCGGCGGGCCGTCGTCGTCCCCGCCGGGGAGGGGTCCGGGCGCGCCCCGACGGGCGCAGGGCCCGCGGCCGCCGGCGGCGTCGACCCCTTGACCGGTGGATCCGGCGCTCGTTGACTGGGGGACCATCCGGGCCCCCGCCATCGGGGCGGGACCGCCGAGGAGACGAGCGAAGGAGTGCATCATGGCCGACATGGGCAACAAGTTCGACAAGCTCAAGGGCGACGCCAAGGAGGGCCTGGGCAAGGCCACCGGCGACGACCGCCTGCGCGCCGAGGGCAAGACCGAGTCCACCGCCGCCGGCGCCAAGGACGCCGTGCAGAACGCGGGGGACAAGGTCAAGGACGCCGCCGCCGGCATCAAGGACGGCCTCTCCAAGGACCGCTGAGTCCCTGGATCACTGAGCCGGACTCGCGCCGGACGGTCGCCGGACCGGAGGGGCCGGCAAGCCCGCCCCGTCCGCGTCCGGCGAACAGCGGAGCGTGACCCTTCCCACAGAGCTCTGACAGTGCCAGGGTGGTCCGTGACCGCTCGACGTGGTCCTGCATCACCCCTCCCGGCATCGACCGGGGCGGGCGCGCAGCCCCGAGAAGAAGGAGACCTGTCCTATGGGAATCGGTGACCTGAACAACCTCGCAAACCAGCACTCGGACAAGATCAACGAGGCCGTGGACGGCGCTCAGGAGCAGCACGGCGACAAGCTGGGCGAGCACGCCGACACCGTGAACAAGGGTGTCGACGGCGCCCAGGAGAAGTTCCTGTCCGGTGAGAAGAACGAGGGCGAGCAGCAGGCCTGAGCCTGCCGTCGAGCCGCGGGAGCCCCCGCCCGGTCCGCCGGGACGGGGGCTCCCGTCTGTCCGGACCCGGGGAGGGCGGGCCTAGACTGGGCCCCATGCCTGCCGACCGCCAGATCACCCTGCGCTCCGCGCGGACGGGGGACGTCCCGGCCATCCGCGCGCTCGTGGAGCCGCTGGCCCAGGAGCGCGTGCTGCTCCAGAAGGAGGCGGTGGCCTTCTACGAGGCCATCCAGGAGTTCGTGGTCGCCGAGGACGCGGACGGCTCCCTCGCCGGCTTCGGCGCCCTCCACGTGATGTGGCAGGACATCGCCGAGGTCCGCACCCTCGCCGTCTCCCGGGACCACCGGGGCGCCGGCGTCGGGCACCTGATCCTCGAGGAGCTGCTCAGGCGCGCCCGGGCCGTGGGCGTGGAGCGGGTGTTCTGCCTGACCTTCGAGGTGGAGTTCTTCCGCCGGCACGGGTTCGCCGTGATGGCGGACCAGTCCGCCGTGGACCCCGAGGTCTACGCCGAGCTGCTGCGCTCCACGGACGAGGGCGTGGCCGAGTTCCTCGACCTCGCCCGGGTCAAGCCGAACACCCTCGGCAACACCCGCATGATCCGCACCCTCTGACGCGGGCACGCCCGGAGCGGGCGCGCCGCCCGCCGGTCCTCACCGCCGCGCCTCAATGCCACTCCGCCGGTCCCCGCCGGGGCCGGGCTCAGGACGGGAAGGCGAGGGCGCCGTCGTCGTCCCGGGCCAGGAGGCCGTCCGCCAGCAGCCCGGCCACGCACCGCTCCCACTGCGCGTCCCCGGGGCGGTGCGCCCCCAGGCGCCCACCGGCCACGACGACGGCGCGCAGCCCGTCCCCGGCCACCCGCCCGTGCTCGCGCAC
>NZ_JANQCJ010000233.1:0-1707 GCF_024723355.1 Micrococcus sp. HG099
GGCCGGGGGCGGCGGCCGCCAGCTCCGGCTGGCCCACCGTCCGCCACGCCAGGCCGAGGGCGTCCGCCAGGGCGGTCACCTCGGCCGCGCGGGCGGCGTCGCGCACCCCGAAGACGACCTCGTCCGCGCCGAGCGTGGCGGCGGCGAGGACGGCCGCCGTCGCCGTCCCCCCGTTGCCGAGGATCCCGACCGCGCCACCGGAGCCCCGCTCCGCGAGGCCGGCGGAGGCGAGGGCACCGAGGATGCCGTCCACGTCCGTGTTCTCGGCGTAGACGAGCCCCGGGTGCTCCGGGTGGTCGCGGACCAGCGTGTTGGCCGTGCCCAGGAGCCGGACCCGCTCGCTCACGCGGCCGGCGCAGCCCACCACGGCGCGCTTGAGGGGCATCGTCACCGAGCAGCCCAGCCAGTCCTCCCCGCGCGCGGCGGCGTCCCCGCCGTCGGCGGTCCGGGGCGCGCCGAGGCGCCCGGCCACGAAGGCGCCGACCTCGTCCTCGCCGAGGTCCCGGCGCCCGTAGTCCACGTCCAGGCCCAGGACCCCGTAGGCGGCGCCGTGCAGCACCGGGGAGAGGGAGTGGGCGATCGGCCGGCCCAGCACCGCCGCGCGCAGCCGCGGGGCGGCCGGCGCGCCCGCGCTCGCCTCCGCCCGGACGTCCGAGGGCGCGCCCATCAGCACACCCCCGGGTTCGAGGCGCAGTAGCGCTGCAGGGTGCGCACGTGCTCCTGGTGCTCCTCGTACGTGCGGGAGAACTCGGTGTGGCCCGTGGCGATGTCCGTGGTCACCCAGTAGTAGGCGTCGGTGTCCGCCGGGTCGAGGGCGGCGGCGACGGCGGCGTCCGAGGGCATGCCGATCGGTCCCGGGGGCAGGCCCGGGTGCACGTAGGTGTTGTACGGGTTGGAGGCGTCCTGGCGCTGGCCGGCGCTGAAGCTGAGGCTGCGCACGCCCAGGCCGTAGGTGACGGCGGCGTCGATCTGCAGCAGCCCGCGGGTCTCCGTGTTGTCCGGGGCCAGGCGGTTCTCGATGACCCCGGCGACCGTGCGGTAGTCCCGCGGCAGCGCCTCGGCCTCGAGCAGGGAGGCGACGGTGAGCACGCGGAGCTGCTCGTCCGGGTCGTCCACGCCGAGCTCGGCGAGGTCCGCGAGCACGGGCCGCACCAGTGCGTCGACGACCTCCTCGGCGCTCGCCTCCACGGGCAGGCGGTACTCCCCCGGGTCCAGCCACCCCTCGAGGGTCTGCGCCTCGGCGGGGACGCCGTAGCGGGCGGGGTCCTGCGTGGCGGCCGCGAGCTCCTCCCGCGGCAGGCCGGTGGACTCGGCGAGGGCGTCCAGCACCTCCGTGAGGCGCCGGCCGCGCTCCACCAGCACGTAGTGCACGGCGCCGTCCGCGGTGCCCTGCAGGACGGCCAGGGCGTCCGCGGCGGGCATGCGCTCGCGCATCACGAAGTCGCCGGCGCGCACGACGCCGGACGCCGAATCCTCGGCGGCGCGCTCGAACGCGCGGGCGGAGGCGACGACGCCCGCAGAGTCGAGGCGGCGGGCCACCGAGGCCAGGTCCTCCCCCGGCTCCACGGAGAAGGTCAGCTCCTCGCCCTCGATCCCGTCGTGGTCCGCGCCGCCCAGGATCCCCTGGACGACCAGCACCACAACGGCCAGGAACGCCATCGCCGCCGCGCCGAGGGCGATGCCGCCCCGCAGGCCGGAGCCCCGGCG
>NZ_JANQCJ010000234.1:0-1667 GCF_024723355.1 Micrococcus sp. HG099
GTGCAGGGCCAGCGGCACGGCGAGCAGGCCCCAGCCGGCGGCCACGAGGGCGGCCGCGGCCATGTCCGAGGGGCGATGCCAGGCCTCGGTGTAGGCGACCGCGCCGGTGAGCGCGCTGACGGCGGTGCCGAGGACGGCCGTGACGGGCCGCCAGCGGGCGGGCACCAGCAGCAGCGCGGCCACGGCGGCGCCGGCGGCGAGGGTCATGTGCCCCGAGGGCAGCGAGTTGCCGCCGGAGAAGGGGACGCCGGCGGCGTGCTCGGGCCGCGGCAGCACCGCCTTGAGCAGCTGCGTGGTCAGGTTGGCGCCGATCAGGGCGGCCAGGGCGAGCATGCCGCGTCGTCGCCAGCGGGGCACGGCGAGCGCGCCGAGGGAGGCCAGGGCGACGCCGGCGGCGAGCGTCAGCGGCAGCAGGCGCACCACGCGGGAGGCCAGGTCCGGCACGGTGTCCGCGTAGCGCTCCTCCACGGCGCGGAACACCTGGTACTCCAGGACCTGCCCGGCCGATGACCACACGAGGGCGGCGTAGAGCAGCACGACGCCGGCCACGCACGCGGCCAGCGCGGCCCACCACGGCCACGAGGGGACGCGGAGCGGAGGGCGGGCGGTGCGGGGCATGGCGACCATTGTCCCGCACCGCCCGCCCCCCGCGTCCGCCCCGCGGGAGAGCCACGACCCCGCCCGTGCCCTTTCGTGTGGGAAACGGGAGCCGCTTTCGTGCGGGAAACGGGAGGCTTGGGGGTCGTTTTCGTGTGGGAAATGGGAAGCTCGGGGGTCGTTTTCGTGTGGGAAACGGGAGGCGGGCACGACGACGGCGGGCACGGTCCCCGTTTCCCACACGAAAGCGTGGGGGAGGCTCCCGTTTCCCGCACGAAAGCGTGAGGGGTGGGGGTTCCTAGACTGGCCGCATGAACCCCGCCGGCCCCTCTGACTCCGCCCCCTCCCGCACCGCCGCCCTGCCCCCGCTGCCCGGCGCGCCGGGCGGGCCCGCGCTGCCGAGCGTCGAGGACCTGCTGGCGGACGCCGTCGCGGTCACCCTGTCGATGCGCGTGCGCTTCCGCGGCACGGACGCCCGCCAGGCCCTGCTGCTGCGCGGCCCGGCCGGCTGGGCCGAGTTCTCCCCGTTCCCCGAGTACGGGCCGGCCGAGTCGTCCGCCTGGCTGGCCGCGGCGATCGAGGCCGGCTGGCAGGGCTGGCCAGCGCCGGTGCGGGACGTCGTCCCGGTGAACGCCACGGTCCCCGCGGTGGAGGCGGACGCGGTCGAGTCCGTGCTCGCCCGCTACGGGGAGGGCATCACGGCGGTCAAGGTGAAGGTCGCCGAGCACCGTCCCGGCGGCGGGCTGGTCCCCGGCTCCCACTCCGCGGACCTCGCCCGCGTGCGCCGCGTCCGGGAGCTGCTGCCCGACGCGCACGTGCGGATCGACGCCAACGCCGGCTGGACGCCGGGCGAGGCGATCGCCATGCTCACGGACCTGGCCGACGTCGGCCTCGAGTACGCCGAACAGCCCGTGCCCGGCATCAAGAAGCTGGCCCGGGTGCGCCGGGAGCTGCGGGCGCGCGGCGTCTCCACGCCGATCGCCGCGGACGAGGCGGTGCGCAAGGCCCAGGACCCGCTGGCGGTGGCGGCGGCGGGCGCGGCGGACCTCATCGTGGTGAAGGTCCAGCCC
>NZ_JANQCJ010000235.1:0-1594 GCF_024723355.1 Micrococcus sp. HG099
GGCGAGCGCCGCGAGGCACCACGCGGCGGCCACGAGCAGGTGCGCCGTCGCCCGCAGGCCCTGGCCCTGGGCCACGGCCCACGCGGCCTCCGGGCCGGCGCCGAACGGGGTCCAGGCGGCCACGGCCGCGACCCGCGGCGCGGCGTCGAACAGGTCCCCCAGCGAGTCCAGGGTCTGGGCGACAATCACGCCGCTGAGCATCACCGGGATCAGCAGGGCGATGGAGAGCACCTCCCGCACCCGGCGGCGGCCGGCGTACGCGGCCATCAGCCCGGCGAGTCCGTACCCCGAGGCGACCGCGGTCACCGCGGTCAGCGCGCCGCCGACCAGGCCCGCGGCGAGGGCGGCCGGGATGTCCCACCAGCTGAGCCCCGTGCCCAGCATCACGATCAGCGTGGCCAGCCCCGCCGGCGTCGTGAAGGCGCTCAGGGTCAGGCCCGCGATGAGCGTGCGGGCGCGCACCGGGAACAGGACGAAGCTGTGCGGGTCCAGCGTGGCGTCCACGCCGGTGATGAACGGCGGGATGAGCAGCCACCCCAGCGCCAGCGCCGACGCGACGAGCACGGTCACCGTGCCGCGGTCCGCGACCCACGCCTCCGGCAGGAACGTCACCAGCATCACGACGACGAACACGGCCAGGCCCAGCACGTACAGGGCGCCCAGCACGGCGAGCACGAGGGTGAACGTGGAGCGGCGCCACTGGTTCAGGGTGAGCGCCCAGCGCAGGCGCACGAGCGTCAGAGCCATGCCAGGCCCTCCTGCTCGTGGCGGCCGCCCACGAGGTCCACGAACCGGTCCTCGAGGTCCCGCCCGGCGCGGACCTCCTCGAGGGTGCCGGCCGCGCGCAGGGTGCCGCCGGCGATCACGGCCACGTGGGAGCACATGCGCTGGACGAGGTCCATCACGTGGCTGGAGACGATCACGGTGCCGCCGCGGCCCACGTAGTCGTGCAGGATGTCCCGGATGTTGGCCGCGGAGACGGGGTCCACCGCCTCGAAGGGCTCGTCCAGAACCAGCACGTCCGGGGCGTGGACCATGGCGGCGGCCAGGCTGATCTTCTTGGTCATGCCGGCGGAGTAGTCCACCACGAGCTTGCGGCCGGCGTCGGCGAGGTCCATCACGCGCAGCAGGTCCTCGGTGCGGGCGGCCACCGTGTCCGCGTCCACGCCGTGCAGCAGGCCCGCGTAGGTGACGAGCTGGGCCCCGGTGAGCCGATCGAAGGTGCGCACGCCGTCCGCGAGCACACCCACGCGGCGCTTGGCCTCGAGCGGCTGCGCCCACACGTCCACGCCGTGGATCCAGGCCTGGCCGAGGTCCGGGCGCAGCAGGCCGGTGGCCATGGACAGGGCGGTGGTCTTGCCCGCCCCGTTGGGGCCCACCACGCCGTAGAAGGAGCCGGCCGGCACGTCCAAGTCCAGCCCGTCCAGCGCCGTCTTGTCCCCGAAGCGCTTGGTCAGGCCGCGGGTGACGAGCGCCAGGTCCGGGTCCGGGGCGTCCACGGCGCGGCGGCGCGCCGCGGCGCTGGGGACGACGGCGGGCGCCTCGGCCGGGGCGGGCCCGGCGTGCGGGGCCTCGGCGGAGGACGGTGCGGTGC
>NZ_JANQCJ010000236.1:0-1563 GCF_024723355.1 Micrococcus sp. HG099
GCCTCCGTGCGGGCCAGTCCGCGGCGCTCGGCGGCGCCCATGCGGTGCGGGTCCACGAGGGTCAGGGCGCCCACGACGGCCGCCGCGAGCAGGCCGTACGGCCGCCCGCCCGGGGCCAGGGCGCGCTGGCGCAGGGCCGGGAAGGCGGCGGCGGGGTCGTCGACGTAGCGGGCGGGGAGGGAGCCGGGGACGGGCGAATTCTGGCGCATGCCCTCAGTCTGCCCCACCGTCCCGTCAGCGGCCCACGTAGGCCAGCAGCCCGGCGAGCGCGGCGCGGTGGCCGGCGTCGAGGGCCGGCGCCATGGCCGGGCCGAAGTGCGGGCTGTGGTTCCCCGGGAACGCGGCGGGGTCCTCGCCCTCGAAGCCGCCGAAGAACCAGTAGACGAGCGGCACGTCGATCGCGTCGGCCAGGGCGCCCACGTCCTCCGAGCCCATCAGCGGCCGGCCGTCGAGCACGTGGTCCTCGCCGAGCTCCGCGCGCAGGGCGGCGGCCACGCGGGCCGACTGCTCGTCGTCGTTGTGGCAGCGCGGGAACCGCGCGATGGTGCGGAAGCTGGGCTCCGGGGCGCCCGAGGCCTGGGCCTCGGCGCGGACGATCCGCTCGATCGCGCCGAGCACGGTGTCCCGGGACGCGGCCGAGAACGTGCGCACGTTCAGGGCGATCTCCGCGGAGTCCGGGATGATGTTCTCCTTCAGCCCGGCGTGGAAGGTGCCCACGGTGACTACGGCCGGGTCGCGCGGGTCGGTCTCGCGGGAGACCACGCCCTGCAGGCGGGTGACGGCGTGCGCGGCCATGAGGATCGGGTCGATGCTGTCCTGCGGCTGCGAGCCGTGCGCCTGCCGGCCGTGGAAGGTGATGGCCTGCGAGTCCGCCAGCGCCATCGCCATGCCCGGGATGAGCTGGACCTTCCCCGCGGCCAGCGGCATCACGTGCTGGCCCAGGACCACCTCGGGGCGCGGCGCCCGGTCCCACAGCCCGTCCTCGAGCATCGCGGCCGCGCCGGCGCCGGTCTCCTCGGCGGGCTGGAACACCCACACGATCGTCCCGCCCCACGTGTCCGGGGCCGCCGCAAGCAGGCGGGCTGCGGCGAGCGCGCTGACCACGTGCGTGTCGTGCCCGCAGCCGTGCATCACGGGCACCTCGCGCCCGTCCGGCAGGGTGCCGCGCGCGGTGGAGGCGTACTCCAGGCCCGTGTCCTCCTCGATGGGCAGGCCGTCCGTGTCCGCGCGGAACGCGACCACGGGGCCCTCGGCGCCCTCGGGGTGGCGCATCACCCCGACGACGCCGGTCCCGCCGCAGCGGAAGCGCTCCACCCCGATCTCGTCCAGCTGCTCCTCGATCCAGGCGGCGGTGGCGTGCTCCTGCATGGACAGCTCGGGGTGGCGGTGCAGGTGGCGGTAGTCCGCGTGCAGGCGCTCGCGGGCCTCGTCGGTCAGGCGGAGGGCGTCGGGCAGGGCGGTGGTCATGGGGGCTCCTTCTCGGATGGTCTCGGGGCAGGGGCGGGGCAGGGGCGGGGCGGGGCCCGGGCGGCGGGGGCCGGGCGCGGGGGGCGGGAGGGGAGG
>NZ_JANQCJ010000237.1:0-1530 GCF_024723355.1 Micrococcus sp. HG099
GGCGGGTGCGGTCCGGCGGAGGGCGGGCGGCGGCTGCGGGGTCAGCGTCCGCCGAGGGCGCGCTCGGCCGGGACGGTGCCGTCCTCCCACGGGGTCAGGGCCCAGACCGCCAGGTAGGCGCCCACGCCGAGCACCGGCAGCAGGCCGGCGAGCACGAGGACGAGGCGGACCAGCCAGACGTTCACGCCGGTGCCGGAGGCGATCCCGGCGGCGACGCCGCCCACGAGGCGGGGCCGGGTGCGGCGGAAGCCGGTGGTGCGGACGGAGTCGTAGAAGGGGGTGAGGGGGCCGCGTCGGGCGGTCATGGGGTGCGCCTTCGGTGGGGGTCGGATCTCGGCGGATCGGTGGCGGAGGGGGCAGGCCGGCTCAGAGGACGGCGACGGCGACGGCGACCTGGAGGGCCGCGGCGCCCACGAGGATGCCGCTGGCCGGGGCCAGGGAGCCAGGGCGCCGGCCGGTGAGGAGGGCCGCGAGCATCACGGGGGCGATCACGGCGAGGGCGGCGACGATCGCCGGGACGGCCAGGAGGGTGAGGGAGCCCACGCCCAGGAGCAGCGAGGCGCCGACGGCGGCCGCGGCGGCGAGGGCGGCGACGGCGTACGTCACGGCCTGCACGGCGGGGGACAGGCGCCGCGGGGCTGTGACGACGGCGGACCCGCGGCCGGACGGGCCGGCCGGGGCGGCCTGCTCCTCCTCGGCCAGGCGGGCGGCGGCCCGGAGCTCACGGGAGTGCACGGGGGATCGCCAGGTTCCGGTCTCCGGGTCGAGCCAGTCCGCGTGGAAGCCGTGCGCGTCCGGCCGCGAGGCCGGGGCCCGCGCGTCGTCGCGGCGCAGGTACCAGGCCGGTCGGGCGGCGGCGCGCCCGGAGGCCTCCGGCTCGGACGCGGGCGCCGGGCCGACGCGGCTCTGCGTTCTGCCGTCCCAGCGGGTGACGAGCCACCAGACGAGGACGGCGACGGCGGCCAGGCCCAGCAGCGAGCCGGGGCCGCCCACCACGGGGGCCAGGAGGGTGAACCCCGCGCCGAGCACGACGTTGAGGACGCCGATCCCGCCGATCACCGCGATGGCCACGGTGGCGTCCTGCCACTCGCCCCGGCGCAGCCGGCCGTAGTGCACGGTGCCGTCGCCGTCCGGCAGCAGGGCCCACGCCACGGCGTAGGCGAGCAGGCCGAACCCGGCGGACACCACGCAGAGGGCCACGAACACGCCGCGGGCGAGCAGCGGGTCGACCCGATAGCGCTCGGCCACGCCCGCGAGGACGCCGCCCACCCACGAGGAGTCCGAGCGGCGCACGCCCCAGGCCTGGACCGCGCGGCGCAGCCACGAGGGCAGGGCGTGCAGCCCGTCGGGCCCGCCGGCCCCCGCGGCGGAGGAGCCGGCCAGGGGCGTGGCGGCGTCGGAGGGGCGGGGGACGGCGAGGGGGTCCGGGTCGATGGGCATGCCCCCATCCTGCTCTCCGGCGGCGTCCGGCACATCCGGGATGTCCCGGAGCGCTCCCCGGATGTGCCCCGCGCCCGGACGCGGCAGGAT
>NZ_JANQCJ010000238.1:0-1513 GCF_024723355.1 Micrococcus sp. HG099
CATCCACCCAGCGTCTCACGACGGTCCCCGGACGGGCCCGGGTCCGTCCCCTGTGATGGGATGGGCCCATGAAGCTCGCCACCTTCCGCCAGCCCGACTCCGATGCCGCCTACCCGGGTGCCACCTTCGCCGCGGTCATCACCTCCGTGCACCCCGAGGACCCCGAGGTCGCGGTGCGCGCCGTGGCCCTGCCGGAGTGCCGCGACGTCGGCGAGTACCTCACCGCCGAGCCGCAGGAGCAGCGCGAGATGGTGGAGTCCGCCCTGCGGGCCGCCCAGGAGGACCGCTCCCTCCTGCTGGACACCTCGACCCTGGTCTACGACACGCTCATCCCCTTCCCCACGAAGGTGTTCTGCGTGGGTCTGAACTACACGAACCACATCGAGGAGACCGGGCAGGACCAGCCCGAGCACCCCACCCTGTTCGCGAAGTTCCCCCAGTCCCTCACCGGCGCGCTCGACCCCGTCGAGGTGCCCGAGGAGGACCACCGCGTGGACTACGAGGGCGAGCTGTGCATCGTCATCGGCGAGCCGGGGCGACGGATCGCCGTGGAGGACGCGAAGGAGCACATCGCCGGCTACGCCGTGGCGAACGACGTCTCGATGCGCGGCTGGCAGGGCCGCACCTCCGAGTGGCTGCAGGGCAAGGTGTGGGAGGCCTCCACCCCCGTGGGCCCGTGGCTGGTGACGCCGGACGAGCTGCCCGCCGACGCCCGCATCATCACGCGCGTCAACGGCGTCGAGCGCCAGGACGACCGGATCGCGGACGTGGTGTTCTCCCCCGAGGAGCTGGTCGCCTATGTCTCGCAGATGATCACGCTCAACCCGGGCGACCTCATCATGACGGGCACCCCCGCCGGCGTGGCCGTGGCCCGCAAGGGCGCGGACGGCCGCCGCCCGTGGCTGCGGGCCGGGGACGTCGTCGAGGTGGAGATCACCGGCCTGGGCCGGCAGCGCAATGAGCTCGTCTGAGCCCGCCGCCCCGGCCGCCCTCCCCCGCACGGTCGGGATCCTGGGGGCCGGGCGCGCGGGCACCGGGGTGGCGCGCGCGATCGCCCGCATCCCGCGGCTCTCCCCTGGCCTGCCCGAGGTGCGGGCCCTCGTGGCCGGCACGCGGCGCCCGAGCGCGGTGCAGCGCCACCTGACGGTGTACGCGCCCGCCGCGCAGGCCGTGGCGGCCGAGGAGCTCGCGGCCCGCGCCGAGGTGGTCGTGGTGGCCGTGCCCCGGGAGGACCTCGACGACGTCGACCCGCTCGCCCTCGCCGGGCCGGGGGTCCGCGCCGTGGTGGACATGACGAACACGTGGGGCGAGGAGATCCTCCCCGCGTGGCTCGAGGCCGGGCCCGACGACGCGCCGGGCACCGCCCGGATCGCCGCCCGCTGGGCCGCGGCGGGCCTCGAGGTCCCCGTGGTGCGGGCCCTGTCCGAGGTCTCCCACCACGACCTCGACGTGCACGGCCGCGCCGCCGCCCCGCGCCGGGCGCTGGCCGTGGGCACCGTGCCCGCCGCCGACG
>NZ_JANQCJ010000239.1:0-1408 GCF_024723355.1 Micrococcus sp. HG099
GGATCGGCGTCGGCGCCGGGCGGCGCGACGCCCGGGCCGGCCTCGGCGCCGGGCATGACTCCGGGCGTCACTCCGGCGGCCGCGTCCGCGCCCTCGGCGATCCGCGGGGCGGAGGCGGGCCCCACGAGGACCCCGGAGGCGCGGTCGAGGATCTCCCGGCGGACCTGCTCCGCGCGGGCCTTGGGCAGGAAGGACAGCTCGAGCGCGGACTCGCCGCCGTCCGCGGCCTCCACCTTCACCACGGCCAGGCCCAGCAGCCGGGCCACGAGCGGGTGCTGCAGGTCCACGGCCTGGATGCGGTCGTACTTCATCTGCCGGCGGGTGCGGAAGAGCCAGCCCTGCCGCAGCTCGATCTGGTCCTCGCCGATCCGGAACCGGGTGAACCACCACGAGAAGAAGAAGGCCAGGCTGACCAGCAGGGTCACGCCCAGCAGGATCCCGCCGGCCACGAGCAGGCTGCCCTCGCCCTCGCCGGAGCCCTCGCCCGCGCCGAACCGGCCTGCGGCGAAGTCCTCCACCGCGTTGCGGCCCAGGAAGAACAGGATGAGCAGCAGGAACGTCCAGCCCCGCACCCACGGGGAGGCGGGATGGACGCGGGCCCAGCCGTCGTCGTTCGCCGGGCGCGTCGCGGGGACGGGCGCGGCGGCGCTCACAGCCCCGCCAGCCGGGCCTGGCCGCGCGCCATGAGGACCTCGCGCAGCTCGTCCGCGGTCTCGTGGGGCAGGCCCTCGAGGGTGACGTCGGACCCGGAGGCCGCGGTCTTGAGGGTGAGGGTCTGCAGGCCGAACCGGCGCAGCAGCGGGCCGTCCGAGACGTCCACGTACTGGAGGCGGCCGTAGGGGACGGCGTACACGCTGCGGAAAAGCAGGCCCTCCCGCCACAGGACGTCGTCCTCGCGCTCGGCCCAGCCCATGGCGCGCACGCGGCGCGGGATCAGCACGAGGTCCACGAGCCAGGACACCACGACGATCGCCGGCAGCCCCCACGCCGTCCACGCCCACAGGCCCTCCCAGGGCCCGAGGAGCTTGAGGACCAGCGGCACGCTGAACACGACCAGCCAGATCAGGTGGCCGATGCTCGAGGAGATCAGCTTCACCGGGGTGAGCTTCGGCGAGGCCGGCGCGAACGTCACGCCGGTCAGGTCAATCCCGGGCACGGGCATAGCCTCCTTCGGTCTCGGGGCGGGGCGCTCGTCCGCGGCCCGCGGTCCCATCCTCCCCGCGGCCGCCCTCGGCCACATCCCCCTCCGGGGGGATCCGGCACCAGCGCTCCACCACGAGGCCCACAGCCAGCAGCACCAGGCCGCCCGCCGCCTGCAGGGCCGCCTCCCGCACCGTGGGCGCCCCCGCGCCGGCCCGGGCCGCCACCTGCAGGGCCACGCCCGCGTGCCAGCCGGCCAGGGCGGCGC
>NZ_JANQCJ010000023.1:0-25424 GCF_024723355.1 Micrococcus sp. HG099
GGCCCGGATCTCGCGGGCGAACACCGTGAGGGTGCCGCGGCCATGGGGGCCGACGCCGGTGCCGGCGGCGTCCTGCGCCTCGGCCTCGGCCAGGGTCAGGGCGTGGTCCACGGGGACGGTGAACCAGTGGTCCACGGCGACCGTGCCGTCGTAGAGCTCGGTGCGCTCGCCCACCCGGTGCCGGGCGGGCTCGAGGGGGGCGAAGCCGCGGGGGTCGCCGGGCACGCGGGGCGCGGGGGCGCTCACAGGCCCCACCCCGACTCGGGGGCGCCCACGGAGACGACGCGGATCACGGGGTGGCCGGCCTCGTCGGAGGCGTCCAGGTCCACCACGGCGTTGATGCCGTGGTCGTGCACGCCGTCCGGGTCCTTGAGCACCTGCCGGACCGCCCACCAGCGTGAACCGGCGAGCTCCACGGGCGGGGCGACGTCGGGGGACTCGGCCACCCGGAACAGCTCGGGCCCGCGGGCGGCGGGGCCGTCGTCGATGTCCTCGTGGTCGCCGAAGTAGGCGTCGAGGGCGTCGGCCCAGTCGTCGGCGCTGAGGTCCCCGGAGAGGCGGGCGAGCTCCTCGTCACGCTCGTCGCCGAACAGGCGGACCCGCTGGAACAGGGCGTTGCGCACCATCACGCGGAACACCGGCCCGTTGTTCGTGAGGCGGTCGGGCTCCTGCGGGGCGAGCGCCTCGTGGTCGCGGCGCAGCTCCTCGATGTCCCCGGCTACGAGGTCCTCCCACTCCTCGAGCAGGGAGGAGTCGGTCTGCTTGACCATCTCGTCGAGCCAGTCGAGCAGCACCTGCAGCTCCTCGGTGCGGGAGGCCTCGGGCACGGTCTGGCGCAGGGCCTTCACCGCGTCGGTGAGGTAGCGCAGCAGCACGCCCTCGGAGCGGGCGATCCCGTAGAAGCGCACGTAGTCGCCGAAGCCCATGGCCCGCTCGAACATGTCCCGGACCACGGACTTGGGGGTGAGCTCGAACTCGGCGAGCCAGGGGGCGCCGGCGCGGTAGACCTCGAACTGCTGCTCGAGCAGGTCCGCCAGCGGCTGCGGGTGGGTGACCTCGTCGAGGGCGCGCATGCGGTCGTTGTAGTCCATGCCCTCGGCCTTCATGGCGGCGACGGCCTCGCCCTTGGCCTTCTTCACCTGGGCGGAGAGGACCTGGCGCGGCGGATCGAGGGTGGCCTCGATGACGGAGACCACGTCGAGGGCGTGATCGGGCTCGGCGGGGTCGAGCAGCTCGAGGGCCGCGAGCGCGAAGGGGGAGAGGGGCTGGTTGAGCGCGAAGTCCGGCTGCAGGTCCACGGTGAGGTCCACGGTGCGGCCCTCGGCGTCCGGCTCGGGCAGGCGCTCCACGACGCCGGTGGCCAGCAGCTCTCGGAAGATCCCGAGGGCGCGGCGCATCAGGATCGCCTGGCGGGCGGGGGTCTCGTGGGTGCCGCGCAGCAGGCGGCGCACGGCGACGACAGGGTCCCCGGGCCGGTCGAGCACGTTCAGGAGCATGGAGTGGGTGATCTGCATGCGGGAGACCAGCGGCTCGGGCTCGGCGGCCACGAGGCGCTCGAAGGTGGCCGGGCCCCACGAGACGAAGCCCGCCGGCGGCGACTTGCGCTTGGAGGACTTGGCGGACTGCTTGATCCGCTTGGCGCGCTCGGCCTCGTCCTTCACGTTCGCGAACTTCGCGGCGGCCTTGCGCTCGGCGGCGCGGTTTTCGATCACGTGCTCGGGGGCCTGGACCACCACGGTGCCGCGGGTGTCGAAGCCGGCGCGGCCGGCGCGGCCGGCGATCTGGTGGAACTCGCGGGCGTGCAGCAGGCGGGTCTTCTCGCCGTCGAACTTGGACAGCGCGGTGATGAGCACGGTGCGGATGGGCACGTTGATGCCCACCCCGAGGGTGTCGGTGCCGCAGATCACCTTGAGCAGCCCGTCCTGGGCGAGCTTCTCCACGAGGCGGCGGTACTTGGGCAGCATGCCGGCGTGGTGCACGCCGATCCCGGCGCGCACGAGGCGGTTGAGGGTGTGCCCGAAGCCGGCGGAGAACCGGAAGCCGGCGATGCGCGCGGCGATCGCGTCCTTCTCCTCGCGGGTGGTCACGGAGACGGAGGCCAGCCCCTGGGCGGTCTCCACGGCGTCGAGCTGGGAGAAGTGCACCACGTACACGGGGGTCTGCCGCGTGGCGGCGAGCTCCTCCACCTTCTCCTGCAGGGGCATCTCGGACCACTCGAAGTCCAGGGGGATGGGCCGCTCGGCGTGGGCGACGACGGCGACCTCGCGCCCGGTGCGCTCGGCCAGGTCCGCCTCGAGGCGGCTGGTGTCCCCGAGGGTGGCGGACATCAGCAGGAACCGCGCCTGGGGCAGCTCGAGCAGGGGGACCTGCCAGGCCCAGCCGCGGGAGGGGTCGGCGTAGTAGTGGAACTCGTCCATCACCACGGTGCCGATCTCCATGCCGGAGCCCTCGCGCAGGGCGCGGTTGGCGAGGATCTCCGCGGTGCAGCAGATGATCGGCGCGTCCCCATTGACGGTGGAGTCGCCCGTGACCATGCCGACGTTCTCGGCGCCGAACACGTCCACGAGCGCGAAGAACTTCTCCGAGACGAGGGCCTTGATGGGGGCCGTGTAGTAGGAGACGGCGTCGTGGGCCAGGGCGTCCGCGTGGGCGGCGAGGGCCACGAGGGACTTGCCGGAGCCGGTGGGGGTCGCGAGGATCACGTGCCGGCCCTGGACGAGCTCGAGGGCGGCCTCCTCCTGCGCCGGGTAGAGGGCGATCCCGCGCTCGTCCGTCCAGGCCGTGAACGCCCCGAAGACGTCGTCGGCGTCGGGGGACGGCGGGAGGGCGTCGACGCGGTCGGTCAGCGAGGGCGGGTTCGTTGCGGTGGAAGTCATCAGGGCCAGCGTATCCGCGGTGCGCGCGGTACCGTGCCGCCATGGGCACCGAGCACGAGGCCACCGGCCGCGACTCCGCCGGGTTCACCTGGGACCCCGCGCGCTACGAGGGCTTCGCCGAGCACCGGGCGAGGCCCTTCCACGACCTGGTGGCCCGCGTGGACGCCGAGTCCCCGCGCGTCGTGGTGGACCTGGGCTGCGGGCCCGGCACCCTGACGCGCACGCTCGCGGCGCGCTGGCCGGACGCCGAGGTCCTCGGCCTGGACGACTCGACGGCCATGCTCGAGCGGGCCCGCGCGGGCCTGGCCGAGCCCGGCGCCCCGCAGAACCTGCGCTTCGAGCGGGTGGACGCCTCGCAGTGGCGGCCGGACGCGTCGGTGGACGTCGTCGTCTCGAACGCGATGCTCCAGTGGATCCCCACGCACCGCCGCCTGATCCGCCGCTGGCTGGGGGACCTGCGCCCGGGGGCGTGGTTCGCCGCGCAGATCCCGCGGCCGTACCAGCAGCCCTCGCACACGGCCATCGTCGAGCTCGCGGAGGACCCGGCGTTCTCCGAGGCGCTGCACGGCGTGGAGACCACGCGGACCGTCGCGCCGCCGGAAGAGTACACGCGGCTGTTCCTCGAGGCGGGCTGGTCCCCGCAGGTGTGGGAGACGGAGTATCAGCAGGTGCTGACGGGCGAGGACCCGGTGTTCCGGTGGACCTCGGGCGCGGCCCTGCGACCGAGCCTGCAGGCCCTGGCCCGCTGGGACGCCGAGGAGGACGCCGCGGAGGGCGCGGGCCTGCAGGAGCTGTTCGTGGCCCGCTACCGGCGGGCCATGGCGCAGGCGTATCCGCCGGTGCCCGGCGTCACGGACGCCGACGGCGGGCCGCTGACGATCTATCCGTCGCGGCGGCTGTTCGTGGTGGGGCGCCGGCCGGGGGAGTGAGCCGGGCGGCTCACCAGCCGCGGTCGCGCCAGGCGGGCAGCTGCGGGCGCTCGTCGCCGAGCACGGTGGAGGCGCCGTGGCCCGGGTGGACGTGCGTGTCGTCCTCGTACTCGCCGAACAGGCGCGCCTCGACGTCGTCGATCAGCGAGGCGAAGCGCTCCGGGTCCTTCTCCGTGTTGCCCACGCCGCCGGGGAACAGGCTGTCCCCGGTGAACAGCAGGGCCGGCTCCTCGGCGTCGGAGCGGTAGGCCAGGGCCACCGAGCCCGGGGTGTGGCCGCGCAGGCCGATCACGTCCAGCTCGATCCCGTCCACGGCCACGACACCCCCGTGGGGCAGCCGATCGCCGATGCGCACCCCGGCCTCCTCCTCGATCGCGTCGGCGTCGTCCTCGCCGGCGGCCAGCACGGCCTCCGGGTGGGCCGCGGCGATCGTCCCGAGGGCGCGGACGTGGTCCCAGTGGCGGTGCGTCGTCACGACGACGGCCAGGCGGGTGGCGCAGGGCGTGTCGCCCTCGGCGGAGGCCAGCAGGGCCTCGATCGCCTCGGCGTCGTCCGCAGCGTCGATGAGGACCTGCGCCCCCGTCGTCTTGGCGGTGAGCAGGTACACGTTGTTGTCCATCTTCGACACGGAGCAGGCGCGCACCGTGACGGCGGGCAGGTCGTGCAGCAGGCGGTTCTCGACGGTGGCGGGCATGCGCCCCAGTGTACGGACGGGGCCCCGGCGCGCCAGCGCCCCGCGGGCGGGGAGCGGTTCGCCCAGAGGCGATCGCCCCCTGACGCGTCCGCCCCCGCACCTATGCTGGGCGGGTGCCGAAGAACTCCACGACCACCCCGTCCGCCGCCGCCGTCGAGCCCCGCGAGGGGGGCCTCGCCTCGGGCCCCGGCGGTGCGCGCTCCGGCGAGCTGGACCGCATCGTCGTCCAGGGCGCGCGCGAGCACAACCTCAAGGACGTGGACGTCAGCTTCCCCCGGGACGCCATGGTGGTGTTCACGGGGCTGTCCGGCTCGGGCAAGTCCTCCCTGGCCTTCGACACGATCTTCGCGGAGGGCCAGCGCCGCTACGTCGAGTCCCTCTCCTCCTACGCGCGCATGTTCCTCGGCCGCGTGGACAAGCCGGACGTCGACTTCATCGAGGGCCTGTCCCCGGCCGTGTCCATCGACCAGAAGTCCACCAACCGCAACCCGCGCTCCACCGTGGGCACCATCACCGAGGTCTACGACTACCTGCGCCTGCTCTGGGCCCGCGTCGGCGTGCCGCACTGCCCGCAGTGCGGCGAGCCGGTGAGCCGCCAGACGCCGCAGCAGATCGTGGACCAGCTCGAGGAGCTGCCCGAGCGCACCCGCTTCCAGGTGCTGGCGCCCGTGGTGCGCGGCCGCAAGGGCGAGTTCGTGGACCTGTTCGCGGAGCTGTCCACGCAGGGGTTCGCCCGCGCCGTGGTGGACGGGGAGACCGTCCAGCTCTCGGACCCGCCCGTGCTGAAGAAGCAGGTCAAGCACACCATCGCCGTCGTCGTCGACCGCCTGGCCATGAAGGAGGGCATCCGCCAGCGCCTCACCGACTCCGTGGAGACCGCGCTCAAGCTCGCGGACGGCCTCGTGGTCGCCGAGTTCGTGGACGTGGAGGTCGTGGCCGAGAAGGGCAAGAAGAACACCGCCGAGTTCGGCGGCCGGGACGCCGAGGGCAACCCCCGCTACCGCTCCTTCTCCGAGAAGCTCTCCTGCCCCAATGGGCACGAGCAGACCGTGGACGAGATCGAGCCCCGCTCCTTCTCCTTCAACAACCCGTTCGGCGCCTGCCCCGAGTGCACCGGCATCGGCTCCCGGCTGCAGGTGGACCCCGACCTCGTGGTGGCCAACGACGAGCTGTCCCTGCGCGAGGGCGCGGTGGTGCCGTGGTCGCTGGGCAAGTCCACCTCGGACTACTGGCTGCGCGTGCTCGGCGGCCTGGCCAAGGAGATGGGCTTCTCCCTGGACACGCCCTGGCGCGAGCTCGAGCCGGCCCAGCGCGAGGCGGTGCTGCACGGCAAGGACTTCAAGGTCGAGGTGACGTTCCGCAACCGATTCGGCCGCGAGCGCCGCTACACCACCGGCTTCGAGGGCGTCGTCCCCTACGTGCTGCGCAAGCACGGGGAGACCGAGTCGGACGGCGCCCGCGAGCGCTACGAGTCCTTCATGCGCGAGATCCCGTGCCCCGTCTGCCACGGCGCGCGCCTGAACCCCACGGTGCTGAACGTGCTCGTGGGCGGGCTGTCCATCGCCGAGGCCACCCGCCTGCCCCTGCGCGAGGCGCGGGACTTCCTCGCCGGCCTCGAGCTGTCCGCGCGCGAGCGGCAGATCGCGGACCAGGTGCTCAAGGAGATCCTGGCGCGCCTGGCGTTCCTGCTGGACGTGGGCCTGGAGTACCTGAACCTCGAGCGCCCGGCCGGCACGCTCTCCGGCGGCGAGGCCCAGCGCATCCGCCTGGCCACCCAGATCGGATCCGGCCTGGTGGGCGTCCTGTACGTGCTGGACGAGCCGTCCATCGGACTGCACCAGCGGGACAACCGCCGCCTCATCGAGACCCTGCTGCGGCTGCGCGACCTGGGCAACACGCTGATCGTGGTGGAGCACGACGAGGACACCATCGCCGAGGCGGACTGGATCGTGGACATCGGCCCGCGCGCCGGCGAGCACGGCGGCGAAGTGGTCCACTCCGGCTCCCTCGAGGACCTCAAGGCCAACACCGCCTCGATCACGGGCGACTACCTCGCCGGACGCCGCGCCATCACCGCGCCGCAGACGCGCCGCGCCCCGCAGGAGGGGCGGACGCTCACGGTGCGCGGCGCCCGGGAGAACAACCTGAAGGACGTGACCGTGGACATCCCGCTGGGGGTGCTCACCGCCGTCACCGGCGTCTCCGGCTCCGGCAAGTCCACGTTGATCAACGAGATCCTCTACAAGGTCCTGGCCAACCGCCTCAACGGCGCCAAGCTCGTGCCCGGCCGGCACCGCGCCGTGGACGGCCTGGAGCACCTGGACAAGGTGGTCCACGTGGACCAGAGCCCGATCGGGCGCACGCCGCGCTCGAACCCGGCCACGTACACGGGCGTGTTCGACGCGATCCGCAAGCTGTTCGCGGAGACGCCCGAGGCGAAGGTGCGCGGCTACCAGCAGGGCCGGTTCTCCTTCAACATCAAGGGCGGCCGGTGCGAGGCCTGCTCGGGCGACGGCACGCTGAAGATCGAGATGAACTTCCTGCCGGACGTGTACGTGCCCTGCGAGGTGTGCGACGGCGCCCGGTACAACCGCGAGACCCTCGAGGTGACGTACAAGGGCAAGAACATCGCCGAGGTCCTGGACATGCCGATCGAGGAGGCGGCGCAGTTCTTCAGCGCCTACACCCGCATCTCCCGGTACCTGGACACCCTCGTGGACGTCGGCCTGGGCTACGTGCGCCTCGGCCAGCCGGCCACCACGCTCTCCGGCGGTGAGGCCCAGCGCGTCAAGCTGGCCGCCGAGCTGCAGAAGCGCTCCAACGGGCGCAGCGTCTACGTGCTGGACGAGCCCACCACGGGCCTGCACTTCGACGACATCCGCAAGCTGCTGCAGGTGCTGCAGTCCCTCGTGGACAAGGGCAACACGGTGATCACCATCGAGCACAACCTGGACGTGGTGAAGTGCGCCGACCACGTGATCGACCTGGGCCCCGAGGGCGGCTCCGGCGGCGGCACGATCGTGGCCACCGGCACCCCCGAGGAGGTCGCCCGGGTCGAGGCGAGCCACACGGGCCGGTTCCTGGCCGAGCTGCTCGCGTAGCATGGGCGCAGCCCGCGGCCCCCGCCGCGGGCCGCGTCGCGGGGCACGCCCCGCGACGGGAGAGGCCGGACGAGCACGAAGGAGAGACATGGCGACGTCGGAGCCCGTGCGCAGGAGCGCCGCCGCGCTGCTGCGCCTCACCTGCCGCCCCGAGGTGACCGGCATGGACCAGGTCCCCGCCGAGGGGCCGTTCATCATGGCCTCGAACCACCTGTCCTTCTTCGACTCCGTGATCCTGCAGGCGCTGGCCCCACGGCCCGTGCACTTCTTCGCCAAGGAGGAGTACTTCACCGGCGCCGGCGTGCGCGGCCGGGCCCAGCGGTGGTTCTTCGAGTCCGTGGGCTCCGTGCCCGTGCGCCGCGGCGAGCAGGCGGCCTCCGTCGCCGCCCTCGAGTCCCTCGTGGGCCTGCTCGACTCGGGCCAGGGCGTGGGGATCTACCCGGAGGGCACCCGCAGCCGCGACGGTCGCCTCTACCGCGGGCGCACCGGCGCCGCCTGGCTGGCCCTCACCACGGGCGCCCCCGTGGTCCCCGTGGGCCTCGTGGACACCCAGCACCTGCAGCCGCCGGACACCAACGGGTTCCGCCCCCACCGCTTCGCCGTGCGCGTGGGCGCCCCCCTGGACTTCGGCCACCCCGGCCGGCGCCACACCCTGCCGCAGCGGCGCGACGCCACCGCCGCGATCATGGACGCCATCGGCGCGCTCTCGGGGCAGGAGCGCGTGGACGCGTACAACGCCGCCCCGGGCGCCCGTGGCTGACCCCGCCTCCTACCGCCCCGCCCCGGGCGAGATCTCCACCTCGCCCGGCGTCTACCGGTTCCGGGACGCGGACGGCCGCGTCGTCTACGTGGGCAAGGCCAAGAACCTGCGCGCCCGCCTCGGCTCCTACTTCCAGGACCCCGCCCGGCTGACCACCAAGACGCGGACTATGGTGTTCACCGCGGCCGCGGTGGAGTGGACCGTGGTCGGCTCCGAGCTCGAGGCGCTGCAGCTGGAGTACACCTGGATCAAGGAGTACCGGCCGCGGTTCAACATCATGTACCGGGACGACAAGTCGTACCCGTACCTGGCCGTCACCATGAACGAGCAGTTCCCGCGCGTGCAGGTGATGCGCGGGGACCGCCGCCCCGGGGTGAAGTACTTCGGACCGTTCCACCCCGCGAAGGCCATCCGCGAGACGGTGGACCTGATGCTGCGCGTCTTCCCGGTCCGCACGTGCTCGGCGGGCGTGTTCAAGCGCGCCCGCGCCCAGGACCGGCCCTGCCTGCTCGGCTACATCGGCAAGTGCTCGGCCCCGTGCGTGGGGCGGATCAGCCCCGCGGAGCACCGCGAGCTGGCCCAGGACTTCTGCGACTTCATGGCCGGGGACGCCCAGCGCTTCATCCGCGAGCTGGAGCGAGCGATGCAGGGCGCGGTCGAGGAGCTGCGCTACGAGGACGCCGCCCGCCTGCGGGACGACATCGCGGCCCTGCGCCGCGTGTTCGAGCGCAACGCCGTGGTGCTGCCCGAGAGCACGGAGTCGGACATCTTCGCCCTGCACGCGGACGAGCTCGAGGTGGCCGTCCAGGTGTTCCACGTGCGCCAGGGCCGCATCCGGGGCCAGCGCGGCTGGGTCATGGAGCGGGTGGAGGACGTCTCCGAGCCGGAGATGGTGACGCACCTGCTCCAGCAGGTCTACGGCGACCTCGCGGGTGAGGACCGGATCCCGCACGAAATTCTGGTCCCGGCCGAGCCCGACGACGCCGCCCAGCTCGTCGAGTGGCTCTCCGGCCTGCGCGGGGCGCGGGTGAACGTGCGGGTGCCCCGGCGCGGGACCAAGGCCGACCTGATGGAGACCGTGCGCGAAAACGCCGAGATGGCGCTGAAGCTGCACAAGTCCCGGCGCTCCGGGGACCTCACCACGCGCTCGGCCGCGCTGCGCGAGCTGCAGGAGGCGCTCGAGATCGCCGAGCCGCTGCTGCGGATCGAGTGCTACGACATCTCGCACTCGCAGGGCACCAACGTGGTCGGCTCGATGGTGGTCATGGAGGACGGGCTGCCGAAGAAGAAGGACTACCGGCGCTTCAACGTCACGGGGGAGGCCGCCCGGGACGACACCGCCTCGATGAAGGACGTGCTGCGCCGCCGCTTCGCCCGGCTGGCCGAGGAGCGCGCCGAGGGGGCCCCGCTCTCGGGGCAGCTCGAGGGCGAGGAGGAGGGCCGGGACCGGCGGTTCGCGTACCCGCCCTCCCTCGTCGTCGTCGACGGCGGCCCGCCCCAGGTGGCCGCCGCGGCGGCCGTGCTCGAGGAGCTCGGCCTGGACGACCTGCCCGTGGTGGGCCTGGCCAAGCGCCTCGAGGAGGTCTGGCTCCCCGGGGACGAGTTCCCCGTGGTGTTGCCGCGCACCTCCGAGGGGCTCTACCTGCTCCAGCGCATCCGCGACGAGTCGCACCGGTTCGCGATCGCCGGGCACCGCGGCCGCCGGGCCAAGGCCATGACCGCCTCCGCCCTGGACGGGATCCCCGGGCTCGGGCCCGCCAAGCGCACGGCCCTGCTGAACCACTTCGGCTCCGTGGCGCAGATCCGGGCCGCCGGCGTGGAGCGCCTGACGGAGGTGGCGGGCATCGGCCCCACGCTCGCGCAGACCGTCCACGCCGCCCTGGCCCCCGCCGAGCCGACGGATACAGTGGAGCCATGAGCGAGGAGAGCCTGCGGCCCGAGAAGCCGCCGACGTCCGAGGTGCTCGTGATCACGGGCATGTCCGGAGCCGGCCGCACCACGGCCGCCCATGCCCTGGAGGACCACGGCTGGTACGTGGTGGAGAACATGCCGCCGCCGCTGTTCATCACGCTCGCCGACCTCGTGGCCCGCTCGCCCGAGGCGTTCCCGCGCCTGGCGATCGTGGTGGACGTGCGTTCCCGCGCCTACTTCCCCGAGCTGCACGCCGCGCTGCAGCAGCTGGAGAACAACGGGGTGGAGTACCGCATGGTGTTCCTCGAGGCGGACGAGCACGTGCTGGTGCGCCGCTTCGAGGCCGGCCGGCGGCCCCACCCGCTCCAGGGCAACGCGAGCCTGCTGGACGGGATCCGCGCCGAGCGCGACGTGCTCGCCGAGCTCAAGGCGCGCGCCGACGTCGTGGTGGACACCACCGAGCTGAACGTGCACGGCCTGGCCACCGAGATCACCGAGCTGTTCTCCGTCTCCGGGCCGGTGACCCTGCGCCTGACCCTCATGAGCTTCGGCTTCAAGTACGGCGTCCCCGCGGATGCGAACTTCGTGGCGGACATGCGCTTCATCCCCAACCCGCACTGGGTGCCGGCGCTGCGCCCCCACACGGGCACGGAGGCCGAGGTCTCGGACTATGTGCTCACCCGGCCGGGGGTGGAGGACTTCCTGCGCTCCTACACGGCCATGCTCGCCCCGGTCTTCGAGGGCTACCGCCGCGAGAACAAGCACTACGCGACCCTGGCGATCGGCTGCACGGGCGGCAAGCACCGCTCCGTGGCGGTGGCCGAGGAGCTGGCGCGTCGCCTGGCGCAGGTGCCCCACGTGACGGTGCAGGTCCAGCACCGGGACATGGGGCGCGAGTGACCTCCCCGCTGACGGGGCAGCTGCCCCTGCCCCCCGGCGTCGGCACGGCCGTGCGCGGCCCCGCCGGCGGCATGACCCGCCCCGCCATCCGGGTGACCGCCCTGGGCGGCGGGCACGGCCTCTCCGCCTCGCTCACGGCCCTGCGGCACGTGGCGGGGCACCTCACCGCGATCGTCACCGTGGCCGACGACGGCGGCTCCTCCGGCACGATTCGCCGCGAGATGGCGGTCCTGCCGCCCGGGGACCTGCGCATGGCGCTGGCCGCCCTGTGCGACGACACGGACTGGGGGCGCACGTGGGCCCAGGTCATGCAGCACCGCTTCCGCTCCACCGAGGTGGACGCGGAGGAGGCGACCCTGGACAACCACGCGCTCGGCAACCTGCTGATCGTGGCGTTGTGGGAGCTGCTGGGGGACCCCGTGGACGGGCTGCGCTGGGCCGGCGCCCTGCTGCGGGCCCACGGCGAGGTGCTCCCGGTCTCCCGCGTCCCGCTGACCATCGGCGGGGACGTGCTCAGCGCGGGCCCCGACGGCGGCCTGCGCACCCGCCGCGTCGAGGGGCAGGTGGCCCTCGCGGTCGCCGCCTTCGAGGGCCGGGTGACGGACGTGCGGCTGAGCCCGTCCGACGCGCCCGCCACGCCCGAGGCGCTGGCCGCCATCGAGCTCGCCGACTGGGTGGTGCTCGGCCCGGGCTCGCTCTACACCTCGGTGCTACCGCACCTGCTCATGCCGGACGTGCGCCAGGCGCTGGACGCCACCACGGCGCGGCGCCTCATGGTGCTCAACCTGCGCACGGGCGACCAGGAGACCACGGGCCTGACGCACGCGGACCACCTGCGGGTGCTGCACTCCCACGCGCCGGACCTGCGCCTGGACGTGGTGATCGCGGACGCGGACGCCGTCACCGACCGCGCCGCCGTCGAGGCCGAGGCCGCCCGGATGGGGGCCCGCGTGGCGTTCAGTAGAGTGAGCAGTGCCCAGGACCCCCAAGTCCACGACCCGCTGCGCCTCGCAGTGGCGATCGACGAGGCCATGACCGACTGACCCGCGCGGCCCGCGCCGAGAAGGAGCCCCCGCATGGCCCTGACCATGACCCTCAAGGAGGAGCTGGCCCGCGTGCCGGTGGCCGCCACGCCCGAGCGGCGCGCCGAGACGGCCGCCATGCTGCGGTTCGCCGGCGGCCTCCACCTGGTCTCCGGTCGCGTGGTCGTCGAGGCCGAGCTGGACCACGGGGCCAGCGCCCGCCGTTTGCGGGCCTCCATCACCGAGCTGTACGGCCTGGCCACCGAGATCGTCGTGGTCTCCGGGGGCAACCTGCGCCGCGGGCAGCGCTACGTGATTCGGGTGGTGCGCGGGGGAGAGGACCTCGCCCGCCGCACCGGCCTCATCGACCAGCGCGGCCGCCCCGTCCGCGGGCTGGCCCCGGCGCTCGTCACCGGCACGACGGCGGACACCGCCGCGGTCTGGCGCGGCGCCCTGCTCGCCCACGGCTCCCTCACCGAGCCCGGCCGCTCGGCCGCGCTCGAGGTGACCACGCCGGGCCCTGAGGCCGCCCTCGCGCTCGTGGGCGCCGCGCGTCGCCTGGATGTCGCCGCCAAGGCGCGCGAGGTGCGCCAGGCGGACCGCGTGGTGGTGCGCGACGGCGAGGCGATCGCCACGCTGCTGACCGCGGTGGGCGCGGAGCAGACCGCGGCCCTGTGGCGCGAGCGCCGCGAGCGCAAGGAGGTGCGCGCCACCGCCAACCGGCTGGCGAACTTCGACGACGCGAACCTGCGCCGCTCCGCCCAGGCCGCCGTGGCCGCCGGCGCGAAGGTCGAGCGGGCCCTCGAGATCCTCGGGGACGAGGTGCCCGAGCACCTGCGCTACGCCGGCCGGCTGCGCCTCGAGCACAAGCAGGCCTCCCTGGACGAGCTCGGCCGCCTCGCGGACCCGCCCATGACCAAGGACGCCGTCGCCGGCCGCATCCGCCGCTTGCTGGCCATGGCGGACAAGCGCGCCGCCGAGCGCGGGGTGCCCGGCACCGACGCGCCCGCCGAGGACTGAGCCCCTCCGCCTCCAGCAGCGGGCGGCCGGACCTGGCCACGCGCGGCCCCGGAGGGCCATGATGGCACCCGTACGGAATACGCCGCGGGATGCCCGGGTTGTCCCGGTCGAGGCCGCGGGCGACCCGCCCGCCGTCCCGCCTGACCAAAGGAGGAAGCATGACGGAGTACACCCTTCCGGAGCTGGACTACGACTACGCCGCACTGGAGCCGCACATCTCGGCTCGCATCATGGAGCTGCACCACTCCAAGCATCACGCCACCTACGTCAAGGGCGCCAACACGGCCCTCGAGAAGCTCGCCGCCGCGCGCGACGCCGACGACTTCGCCGCCGTGAACCAGCTCTCCAAGGACCTCGCGTTCAACCTGGGCGGCCACACCAACCACTCCATCTTCTGGAAGAACCTCTCGCCCGAGGGCGGCGACAAGCCGACCGGCGAGCTGGCCGCCGCGATCGACGAGCACTTCGGCTCGTTCGACAAGTTCCGCGCCCACTTCACCGCGGCCGCGCTGGGCATCCAGGGCTCCGGCTGGGCCGTGCTCGCCTACGAGCCGATCGGCGGCAACCTCGTCATCGAGCAGTTCTACGACCAGCAGAACGGCGTGCCCGTGGCCACCATCCCGCTGTTCCAGCTGGACATGTGGGAGCACGCCTTCTACCTCGACTACCAGAACGTCAAGGCTGACTATGTGAAGGCGATCTGGAATATCGTGAACTGGGCCGACGTGCAGGCCCGCTTCGAGGCCGCCCGCCAGGGCGCCTCCGGCCTGATCCTGCCGGCCTGATCCACCACTTGCGCACCGGGGCGCCGACGTCGTGATCCCACGACGTCGGCGCCCCGTGCCGTGGACCGGCCCGGAACCGAACGCAGAACCGAGACGAGAGGCACTCCCATGACCAAGATCGCCATCAACGGCTACGGCCGCATCGGCCGCAACATCGTGCGCGTGCTCCGCGACCGCGGGTACGAGAACCTCGAGCTGGTGGCCGTGAACGACCTCGCCGACAACGAGGACCTGTTCTGGCTGACCCAGTACGACACCATCCTGGGCCGCTATCCCGGCGAGCTCGAGCTCACCGAGACGGGCTTCCGCATCGACGGGCGCGACGTCGCCTTCTTCTCCGAGCCCGACCCGGCCAAGCTGCCGTGGGGCGAGCTCGGCGTGGACATCGTGATCGAGTGCACCGGCATCTTCACCACCGGCCCCAAGGCCAAGGCGCACCTGGACGCCGGCGCCAAGAAGGTGCTCCTGTCCGCCCCCGGCAAGGAGGTCGACGGCACCTTCGTGATGGGCGTGAACGAGAAGAACTACGACTCGGCCACGATGGACATCGTCTCCAACGCCTCCTGCACCACCAACTGCCTGGCCCCCATGGCCAAGGTCCTCAACGACGAGTTCGGGATCGTGGACGGCATCATGACCACGATCCACGCGTACACCGGCGACCAGAACCTGCACGACAACGTGCACAAGAAGGATCGCCGTCGGGCGCGGGCCGCCGCCCAGAACATGGTGCCCACCTCCACGGGCGCGGCGAAGGCCATCGGCGAGGTCATCCCCGAGCTGAAGGGCAAGCTCGACGGCTTCGCCATGCGGGTGCCGACCATCACCGGCTCGGCCACCGACCTGACCGTGGAGCTGACCCGCCACGTGGAGGTCGAGGAGATCAACGCGGCGTTCAAGAAGACCGCGGAGTCCGGTCCGCTGCAGGGCCGCCTGGTCTACTCGGAGGACCCGATCGTGTCCTCGGACATCATCACCTCCCCGGCGGCGTGCACCTTCGACGCCCCGCTGACCAAGTCCATCGGCCAGACCGTGAAGATCATCGGCTGGTACGACAACGAGTACGGCTACACCTCCCAGCTCATGGACTTCGCGGACCTCATGGGCTCGAAGCTCTGAGCCCGCACGGGCCAGACGGCCCGGGCCGACGGTTCCCCCGTCGGCCCGGGCCGTCCGCCTAGACTGCACCGTGAACCGACCCCGCTCCGGCACCCCAGGAGGCATCATGCCCGCACAGACCCTGAACGATCTGCTCGAGGCCGGCGTCGCCGGCCGCACCGTGCTCATCCGGTCCGACCTGAACGTCCCGCTGGACGGGGAGACCGTCACCGACGACGGGCGCATCCGCGCCTCGCTGCCCGCGATCCGGCAACTGGCCGACGCCGGTGCGCGCGTGATCGTGATGGCGCACCTGGGCCGCCCCAAGGGCGAGCCGGATCCCAAGTACTCCCTGCGGCCCGTGGCCGCGCGCATGGGCGAGCTGCTGGGCGCCGACGTCGCGCTGGCCGAGGACGTGACTGGCCCCTCCGCGCGCGCCGCCGCCGAGGCCCTGGCCGACGGCGACGTGCTCCTGCTGGAGAACGTCCGCTTCGACCCCCGCGAGACCTCCAAGGACGACGCCGAGCGCGCCGAGCTGGCCGCCGAGATGGCCGCTCTGGCGGGCGAGGACGGCGCCTACGTGGGCGACGCCTTCGGCGCGGTCCACCGCAAGCACGCCTCCGTGTTCGACGTCGCGGCACAGCTGCCGGCCTACCAGGGTCCGCTGGTCGCCGCCGAGCTCGAGGTGCTCACCCGCCTGACGCAGTCCCCGGAGCGGCCCTACGCGGTGGTGCTCGGCGGCTCGAAGGTCTCGGACAAGCTGGCCGTGATCGACAACCTCCTGGACAAGGCCGACACGCTGCTGATCGGCGGCGGCATGCTCTTCACCTTCCTCAAGGCGCAGGGCCACGAGGTGGGCGCCTCCCTCCTCGAGGAGGACCAGCTGGACACCGTGCGCGAGTACCTGCGCCGCTCCGAGGCCGGCGCCGCCCGCATCGTGCTGCCCACGGACATCGTGATGGCCTCCGGCTTCGCCGCCGACGCCGAGCACGAGGTGCTCCCGGTGGACGCGCTGACCGCCGGCGCCCACGGCGCCTCCGCCATGGGCCTGGACATCGGCCCGGAGACCGCCCGAGCCTTCGCCGAGCAGATCCGCGGCGCCAAGACGGTGTTCTGGAACGGCCCCATGGGCGTGTTCGAGTTCGAGGCCTTCGCCGAGGGCACCCGCACCGTGGCGCAGGCCCTCACCGAGGCCACCGCGGCCGGCGGGCTGTCCGTGGTGGGCGGCGGCGACTCCGCCGCGGCCGTGCGCACCCTGGGCTTCGCCGACGACGCGTTCGGCCACATCTCCACCGGCGGCGGCGCCTCCCTCGAGTACCTCGAGGGCAAGGAGCTGCCCGGCGTCACCGCGCTGAGCGGAGAGGGCGAGGCGTGAGCATGGCCGAGACCGCAGCGCGCGTCCCGCTGATCGCGGGCAACTGGAAGATGAACCTGGACCACCGCGAGGCCGTCACCCTGGTGCAGCGCCTCGCGTGGCTCCTCACCGACGCGGACCACGATCACGAGGACGTGGAGGTGGCGGTGTTCCCGCCCTTCACCGACCTGCGGGCCGTGCAGGTCCTCGTCACGGGCGACCGCCTGGACGTGGCCTACGGCGCCCAGGACCTCTCGCCCGAGGACTCCGGCGCCTACACGGGCGACATCTCCGGCGCGTTCCTGGCCGCCCTGGGCTGCCGGTACGCGATCGTGGGCCACTCCGAGCGCCGCACCATCCACGGCGAGGACGACGCGCTGGTGGCCCGCAAGGCCGCCGCCGCCCTGCGCCACGGACTGTCCCCGGTGGTCTGCGTCGGCGAGGGCCTGGACGTGCGCCAGGCCGGCCGCCACGTGGCGCACACCGTGGCCCAGCTCGAGGGCTCGCTCGTCGGCCTGTCCGCCGAGGACGTCGCCCGCACCGTGGTCGCCTACGAGCCCGTGTGGGCGATCGGCACCGGCGAGGTCGCCGGCGCCGGGGACGCCCAGGAGATGTGCGCCGCCCTGCGGGCCCGCGTGGGCGAGCTGCACGGCGACGACGTCGCCGCCGGGCTGCGGATCCTGTACGGCGGCTCCGTGAAGTCGACCAGCGCCCCCGAGCTCCTCGCGCAGCCGGACGTGGACGGCGCCCTCGTGGGCGGCGCCAGCCTGGACGCGGAGGAGTTTGCTAGGATCGTCCGGTTCGACCAGGCCTGAACGCGCCCGCCTGACCGACCGAATTCTCCCGTGCCGGCCCCGGAGCTCACTCCCCGGGGCCGCACCTCGAACCGAGGAGCCCTCCCGTGGACATGCTGACCCTGATCCTCCAGATCCTGGTGGTCGTCCTGAGCGTGGTCATCGTCCTGCTCGTCCTGCTGCACAAGGGCCGCGGCGGCGGCGTCTCGGACATGTTCGGCGGCGGGGTCACCACCTCCATGAGCTCCTCCGGCTCCGCCCAGCGCCTGCTGACCCGCCTCACGGTGGGCACCGTGGCCGCCTGGGCCTTGCTGATCGTGACGCTCGGCGTCCTCCCGCGCCTGACCGTGGAGTCCTGAGACCCCGCGGTCCCCGGCCCGGTCTCGCACCGACGGCCGACGCCAGAGGCCCCGCATCCCTGACCGGGATGCGGGGCCTCTCGCCGTCCGAGGGACGGCCGGGTCCTCCGTGGGCAGGACCGCGGCGCTCAGGTGCTCAGCGCTCGGAGGCCTGCACGGGGGAGAGGTCCGTGCGCGGCAGGCCGCGGTGCAGCACCGCGCCGAACACCTCGTCCGGGTCGAGCCGGCGCAGCTCCTCGGCCAGGCAGTCCTGGTCGGTGCGGCGCGGCAGGGAGATGCGCTGCACGGGCCGGCCCTGCTGGTAGAGGCGGGCCACCTGGGACTGGGAGCGCGAGAGCACCACGTCCCCGTCCTGGCAGCGCAGGCGCACGGCGCGGATGCCGTGCCCGGCCTTGGAGTGGGCGATCGTCACGGGCACCTTCAGTGCCAGCGTCAGCCAGGCCGCCAGGAGCATGGTGCTGGGGGAGTCGGGCGCCCCGTCCACGGTCACTGAGCGCAGGGCGGCGACGTCCAGGGTGTCGAAGATCCCGGCCACCTGGATGCGCCACAGCGTCAGGCGGGTCCACGCGAGGTCGGTGTCGCCGTCGCGATGGCCCTGGCGCAGCGTCCACAGGGCGGGCTCGGCCCGGGCGGCGGAGGCGGTGTCCGTGATCCGGCGGTGCGCGAGGCGGCCGAGGGCGGTCTCCGAGGGCACCGCCGGGGGCACGCCGGGCCACCACGCCACGATGGGCGCGTCCGGCAGCAGCAGCCCGGAGACGAGTGACTCGTCCGCGTGGGCGTTCTCGCCGGCGCACCACAGCACCACCACGTCCGAGGCGCCGGCGTCGCCGCCGACCCGGATCTCGGCGTCGAGGCGCGTGGGGGCCGCCGGGTCGCCCAGGGCCAGGACCACGATGCGGCACGGGTGCTCGAGCGAGGCGGCGTTGGCGGCCTCGACGGCCGCCTCGATGCCGGCGTCGTCCGTGCTGATCACGAGCGTGAGCACCCGGCCAAGGGCGACCACGCCGCCCTTCTCCCGCAGCTGGGTGATGCGCTTGGCCACCTGCGAGGTGGTCGTGTCGTGCATGCGGATCTTCACGGTCGCCTCCAAGCACGTCCGTCGCGGGCCATCAGGGCGTCGGCCGAGGGCGGGCCCCACGTGCCGGGGGCGTACGGCTCGGGCTGGGTGCCCAGGCTCGCCCAGTGCTCCTCGAACGGGTCCACGATCCGCCAGGACAGCTCCACCTCGGCCTGCCGGGGGAACAGCGGCGGCTCGCCGAGCAGCACGTCCAGGATGAGGCGCTCGTACGCCTCGGGGGAGTCCTCCGTGAAGGCGTGGCCGTAGCCGAAGTCCATGGTGACGTCCCGGACCTCGGACTGCGTGCCGGGCACCTTGGAGGCGAACCGGATGGTCACGCCCTCGTCCGGCTGCACGCGGATCACGATCACGTTCTGCCCGAACTCGTCCCCCTCGTGGACCGGGAACAGCAGGTGCGGCGGCTTCTTGAACACGACGGCGATCTCGGTGACCCGGCGGCCCAGCCGCTTGCCGGCGCGCAGGTAGAACGGCACGCCCTGCCAGCGGCGGGTCCGGATGCCCACCTTGAGCGCGGCGTAGGTCTCGGTGACGGACTCCGGGTTGAAGCCCTCCTCGTCGAGAAAGCCGGTGATCCGCTCGCCGCCCTGCCAGCCGGAGGTGTACTGGCCGCGCGCCGAGGCGGCCTCGAGGCCCGCGGGCGTGTCCGGGACCTGCACCGCCTCGAGGATCTTCTCCTTCTCCGTGCGCAGGTGGTCCGCGTCGAAGGAGATCGGCTCCTCCATGGCGGTGAACGCGAGCAGCTGGAGCAGGTGGTTCTGGATGACGTCGCGGGCGGCGCCCACGCCGTCGTAGTAGCCGGCGCGGCCGCCGATGCCGATGTCCTCGGCCATGGTGATCTGCACGTGGTCCACGTGCTCCGCGTTCCAGATGGGCTCGAACATCCGGTTGGCGAACCGGAAGGCCAGGATGTTCTGGACGGTCTCCTTGCCCAGGTAGTGGTCGATGCGGAACACGGCGTCCGGGGGGAACACGCGCTCGATCACCGCGTTGAGCTCCTGCGCGCTGGCCAGGTCGTGGCCGAACGGCTTCTCGATCACCACGCGCCGCCACGGCCCGTCCGCCGGCTGGGAGCGGTCGGCGAGCCCCTGGTCGGCCAGGTGGCGGGAGACGTCCTCGAACCAGTCCGGGGGGATGGACAGGTAGAAGGCGGTGTTGCCGCGGGTGCCGCGGGAGGACTCGAGCTCGCCGAGCACCTCGCCCAGGCGGACGTACGCGGCCTCGTCGTCGAACGCGCCGGAGACGAACCGCAGCCCGCCCCGGAACTGGTCCCACACGGTCTCGTCGAACGTCGTGCGGGCGGAGGCCTCCACGGCGGCGCGCACGTACTCGGCGAACTCCTCGTCGGACCAGTCCCGGCGGCCGAAGCCCACGAGGGAGAACGACGGCGGCAGCAGGCCCCGCTGGGCGAGGTCGTACATGGCCGGGAGCAGCTTCTTCTTCGCCAGGTCGCCCGTGACGCCGAACAGCACCAGCGCGGAGGGCCCGGCGATGCGGGTCAGGCGCCGGTCCCGGGGGTCGCGCAGCGGGTTGCGGGCGGCGGCCTTCGACTCACCGGGCACGTGCGGCCGTCCGGATCGCGTCGATGCCCGCGGCGCGGTGGGGCAGGTGCAGGGTCACGACGGGGCGGCCGTGCTCGGCGAGCACGCGGGCGTCGCCGGCGGCCTGGGCGGCGATGAGCCGACCCAGCGAGAACGGGCGGCCGGGCACCTCGACGTCCAGGTCGGCGTCGCCGGTGACCTGGAGGAACACGCCGACGGCGGGCCCGCCCTTGTGGAACTGGCCGGTGGAGTGGAGGAACCGCGGTCCCCAGCCGAAGGTGACCGGGCGGCCGACCAGCCGGGCGAGGTCCGCGCGGACCTCCTCGAGCTCCGCGTCGTCGTGGCGCGAGAGGTAGGCGTGCACCGCGAGGTAGCCGTCCTCGGGCACGAGGTCCGCGGCGGCGCGCAGCACGCCGGCGAGGTCGGCGGCGGAGACGACGGCCTCCGGGCCGGAGAGCTCCACGCCGTCGACCGTGCGGTCCGCCGTGCGCTCCCGGGCGGGCACGTCCAGGAGGGAGCGGGCGGCCGTCTTGGCGGCCTCTACGTCCGGCTGGTCGAACGGGTTGATCCCCAGCAGGCGGCCGGCCACGACGGTGGCCACCTCCCACAGGAGCAGCTGGGCGCCGAGCGAGCCGGAGACCTGCACGCCGTGGGCCGGCGCCGCGGGGGCGTCCTCGCCCACCAGCTGGACCTGGAGCACGTCCGGGGCATCCCACCCGGTCTCGGGGTCCCCGTCCGCCACGACGACGGGCAGCAGGCCCGTGCCGTCCTTGCCGGTGGACTCGGCGATGAGCTGCTCGATCCACGCGGGCAGCCCGTCGATGCCGGAGCCGTGGTCGGTGAAGACGAGCTTGTCCCGCAGCGGCGCGGTGCCACCGAGGGCGGCGCCCAGCTGCAGGCCGGGGTTGTCCGCGTCGTCCGCGGTGAGCAGGTCCAGGACGGCCTCGGCGTCGTCCAGCAGGGCGGCGACGTCGACGCCGGCCAGGCCCGTGGGCACGAGGCCGAACGCGGTGAGCGCGGAGAAGCGGCCGCCCACGGTGGGGTCGGCGGTGAACACGGCGCGCCAGCCGGCGGACTCGCACTCGGCGTGCAGCGGGGAGCCGGGGTCGGTCACGGCCACGAGGCGGCTGCGGGGGTCGATGCCGGCCTCGCGGAAGGCGGCCTCCACCACGCGGCGCTGCGAGTCGGTCTCCACGGTGGAGCCGGACTTGGACGAGACCACGAGCACGGTGCGCTCGAGGTCGCGCTCGAGGGCGCGGGAGACCTGCAGGGGGTCGGTGGAGTCGAGCACCTCGAGCTCCACGCCCGCCGTGGCGGCGATGACCTCGGGGGCCAGGGAGGACCCGCCCATCCCGGCCAGCACCACGCGGTCCACCCCCTCGGCGCGCAGCTCGCGGGACAGGGCGTCGATGTGCCGCACGAGGGCCCGGGAGTCCTCGAACAGGTCGATCCAGCCCAGGCGCCTGGCGGACTCCTCCCGGGCCGCCTCGCCCCACAGGCCGGCGTCCTGTGCGCCGAGCCGGGAGGCGACCCGGTCCTCGAGGAGGGTGGGCAGGTGGCGGTCGATCGCCTCGAGGGCGGATCCGGTGGCGCTGAGGCCGAGGGTGCTCATGGGGTGTCCTTCCGGGGGCGGGTGCGGGCGGCGGGGTGGACGGGGGCCGTGCGGGTCAGCGGTGGGCGGCGAGGCCGTCGCGGACGGAGCCGAGCAGCTCCTCCCACGCGGACTCGAACTTCTCAAGGCCCTCAGTCTCCAGGAGGTCCACGACGTCCTGGTAGGACACGCCCGCCGCGCCGACGGCGTCGAGCAGGGCGTCGGCCTCGGCGTAGCCGCCGGTGACGGTGTCCCCGGTGACCTCGCCGTGGTCGGCGACGGCCTCGAGGGTCTGCTCCGGCAGCGTGGTGACGGTGCGGGGCGCCACGAGCCCGGTCACGTAGAGGGTGTCCGGCAGGGCGGGGTCCTTGACGCCCGTGGAGGCCCACAGCGGCCGCTGCACGGGGGCGCCGGCCGCCTCGAGGAGGCGCCAGCGCTCGGAGTCCAGGGCCTGCTCGAAGGCGCGGTAGGCCAGGCGGGCGTTGGCCAGGGCGGCCTGGCCGGTGAGGGCCTCGGCCTCCGGCGTGCCCAGCGCCCGCAGCCGCGCGTCGACCTCGGTGTCCACGCGGGAGACGAAGAACGAGGCCACGGAGTGGATGCGGGAGAGGTCGTGCCCGTTCTCCCGGGCCTTCTCGAGCCCGGCCAGCCACGCGTTGAGCACCTGGCGGTAGCGGGGCAGGGAGAAGATCAGGGTGACGTTGACGCTGATGCCCTCGGCCAGCACGTCCGTGATCGCCGCGAGCCCCTCCACGGTGGCGGGGATCTTCACCATGAGGTTGGGACGGTCCACGGCGGCGGCGAGCTCCTGCGCCTGGCGCGCGGTGCCCTCGGCGTCACGGGCCAGGCGCGGGTCCACCTCGAGGGAGACGAAGCCGTCCGCCCCGCCGGTGCGCTCGTGCACGGGGGCCAGCACGTCCGCGGCGCGGCGCACGTCCTGGGTGGTGAGCGCCGTGACGGCCTCGTCCACGTCCGCGCCCGCCGCGGCGAGCTCGCGCAGCTGGCCCTCGTAGGAGCCGGCGTCGGCCAGGGCCACCGCGAAGATCGAGGGGTTCGTGGTGACGCCGGTGACGGAGCGGGTGGCCACCAGCTCCTCGAGGGTGCCCTCGTCCAGGCGCTTGCGCGAGAGGTCGTCCAGCCAGATCGAGACGCCGGCCTCGGCCAGCGCGGCGGTGTTCGGGTTCTGCTGAGTGCTCATGGTGCTCGGTTGCCTTCCCGTCGGGGGTGGACGTGCTGCGGGCGCCGCAGGGGCGCCGGGTCGATGTCGGCCGCGGTGCGCGGCCCACGCTGTGCCGGCCGGCTCAGAGGAGGCCGCGGGCGGCCTGCGCCACCGCCTCGCCGGTGAAGCCGTACTTCTCCATGAGGCGGGCGCCGTCGGCGGACTCGCCGTAGTGCTCGAGGCTCACACGCGCGCCGCGGGAGGAGGCGGTGACGGTGTGCTCGAACCACGGCATGGCGATGCCGGCCTCCACGGCGACGCGCACGGGCGCGTCCGGGCCGTCCGGCAGGACCTCGGCGCGGTACGCCTCGTCCTGCTCGGCGAACCACTCGAGGCACGGGGCGGAGACCACGCGGGTGGGCACGCCCTCGGCCTGGAGCAGCTCGCGGGCGTGCACGGCCACGGAGACCTCGGAGCCGGTGGCGATCAGCAGCACGCGCGCGGGGGCGGGCGCGCCGGAGCCGTCGACGGCGTCCACGAGCACGTAGGCGCCGCGGGCCACGCCCTCGGCGGAGGCGAAGCCGTCCGTGTCCCGGGGGAGCACGGGCAGGTTCTGGCGGGAGAGCACCATGCCGGCCGGCCGGTCCCGGTTCTCGAGCACTGTCCGCCACGCCCATGCGGTCTCGTTGGCGTCCGCGGGGCGCACGACGTCGAGGCCGGGGATGGCGCGCAGCGCGGCCAGGTGCTCCACCGGCTGGTGGGTGGGGCCGTCCTCGCCCAGGCCGATCGAGTCGTGGGTCCACACGTACACGCTGGGGGTGCCCATGAGGGCGGCGAGGCGGACGGCGGGGCGCATGTAGTCGGAGAACGTAAGGAACGTGCCCATGTACGCGCGGGTGAGCCCGCCGATGGTGATGCCGTTGACGATGGCGCCGGCGGCGAACTCGCGGATGCCGAAGTGCAGGGTGCGCCCGTGCTCGTCGCCCTGCCACGTGGCCGTGGAGCGGCGGGCGGGGATGAAGGAGGGCTCGCCCTTCATGGTCGTGTTGTTGGAGCCGGCGAGGTCGGCCGAGCCGCCCCACAGCTCGGGCATCACGGGGGCCAGCGCGGTGAGCACCTCGCCGGAGGCGGCGCGCGTGGCGAGGCCCTTCTCGTCCGCGTCCCACGAGGGGAAGGCCTCGGCGAAGCCCTCGGGCAGCTCGCGCCCGGCGAGCCGGTCGTAGAGCCGGGCGTTCTCCGGGTGGGCCTCGCGCCACGCCTGGAAGGCCTCCTCCCAGGTGCGGCGGTAGGCGGCCGAGCGCTCCGCGACGGACCGGGAGTTCGCCAGGACCTCGGGGTCGACGTCGAAGCTCTCGGCCGGGTCGAAGCCGAGGCCCTCCTTGAGCCCGGCCACCTCCTCGGCGCCCAGCTTGGAGCCGTGCACGCCGCCGGTGTTCTGCTTGGTGGGGGAGGGCCAGCCGATCACGGTGCGCAGCTTGATCAGGGACGGGCGGCCGGTCTCGGCCTTGGCGGCGACGAGCGCCTCGTAGAGCGCCTCGACGTCCTCGGTGTACTCGGTGACGGCGTGGCCGAGGGCCCCGTTGGTCCAGTCCACCTCCTGGACGTGCCAGCCGTACGCCTCATAGCGGGCGGAGACGTCCTCGGTGAACGCGATGTCCGTGTCGTCCTCGATGGAGATGCGGTTCGCGTCGTACACCACCACGAGGTTGCCGAGCTCCTGGTGGCCGGCCAGCGAGGAGGCCTCGGCGGACACGCCCTCCTGGATGTCGCCGTCGGAGGCGAGCACGAACACGTGGTGGTCGAACGGGGAGGTGCCGGGGGCGGCGTCGGGGTCCATCAGGCCGCGCAGGCGGCGCTGCTCGTACGCGAAGCCCACGCCCATGGCCAGGCCCTGGCCGAGCGGGCCGGTGGTGACCTCCACGCCGTGGGTGTGGCCGTACTCCGGGTGGCCCGGGGTCTTGGAGCCCTCGGTGCGCAGCGCCCGGATGTCCTCCAGCTCGAGCCCGGCGCCGGCGGCGAACAGCTGCAGGTACTGGATGAGCGAGGCGTGGCCGGCGGAGAGGATGAAGCGGTCGCGGCCCTCCCAGCGGTCGTCCTGCGGGTCCAGGTGCATCACGTTCTGGTACATCTGCCAGGCCACGGGGGCCAGGGAGATCGCCGTGCCGGGGTGGCCGTGGCCGGCCTGCTCCACCGCGTCGGCGGAGAGGACCTTCAGGGTGTCCACCATCCGGCGGTCCTGCTCCGAGTAGACGAAGCCGCGGGCGGGGGCCGTGCGGTCCAGGGCCGGGGCGGTGGACGGATGCTGGGCGTCGGTCACGGGTGTTCTCTCCTGGCGCGTCGGGAGCGGGGGTCGGCAGGGCCCGTGCGCCGCGCGCCCGCCGGGCGGGCGCGGCGCGCAGAGGCCGTCCCGCCCAGCCTAGCGGCGGGGCGCAGGCCCGGCTTCCTTTACACATCTCCG